>JAEOUE010000184.1 GCA_016839515.1 Candidatus Hodarchaeum mangrovi | reverse complement strand
CTAGTAAATGCTGCTATTGCGTATGAAGAAGAACCTGTAAAAAGATATCTTGAAGAGAGTGAGACAAATCCTGAAATAATATCTTTATTTCAAGAATTAATAAAGGTCGGAGAAGAGAGTTTAAAATTAAAACAAAAACATCTAACTAATATGAAACAAGAACTTTTAAATATTGAAAAAGGAAAAATGAACGTACTTAAAGAAGAATGGAAGCAGTTGGCTAATCTAAAAGACCAAGATGAGACATCCAGCGAATTTCGAAGAGTTAATGAGAAGTTAATACAACTTGAAACGAAGATGGGGGAGTTGAAATCCAAATTAGAGGAAAAAGATAACGAAATCTCCCTCACAGAAAAATCTTTAGTAAATTTAGCTGAATCTTTAGAGGAAAGGAAAGATAGAGCTAAAAGCATCCGTTCTGAGGTAATTTCAAAACAAGGTTAATAAAAATATAACAAGTGATTATATTGGAATTATAAACCAATATAATTATTTTTTATCCCCCTATCAAATATTTTTAAGGAAAGAATGTTTCCTAATCCCATCTCCTTCTTAATATTAATCATATGGAAAGGGTAATCGAGAATAATAGCATCAATCTGATTTGATAGTCTTTCTTTTTCCATTCTTCCTTCTAAAAATTTTATATTCATATCTGAAATTTCTATTACTTTACAAGGGGCTCCAATATCGATATCCTCTTTATCGTAAAGAAGAATAGGTTCTTTAAGAGCTTTAAGTCTTTGAAAGAAATCTTTTTCCTTCTCCCAATTTTTTGATTTAATCATTTGGAACAGAGGTGGAAGTGAAATGACTAAATCACGGCCAGAATATTGAATTCTTTCACCATTTGAAGTTGAAAATAAAAATATAGATGAATGAAAATCCTCACCTACTTGAAATTCTTCAAATGTCCAAGGATGAATATATCCGTTTTTGTAGACAAGCCAATAATCTCTTATTTCTAAATCCTTAATTCTTAAACCTATAGATTTTTTTAATAGTGTCTTTCCATTATGATCAAATTGAAATCTATGAAATTTATTTTTCTTTATGTCAACAAACTTCAAAGTGAAAATTTTACCTGATTTATCAAAATATTTTTCATTAGGATCTGCTAAAACTATCGTAAAATCCCCTTTTGAGATATACACATGGTTTCCGTTTTCTATTTCAACTTTCAAGTCAAAAGGAGAGATAATATTTTGGTTCCGTCTTATATCAATGACCTTTCCCCAGTAAGTTGGTTGTTCAAGTCGCCAGGGTTTTGCGAGAATAAATCTGTTCAAATAGCTTTTAAATTCTGCTTCTTCAAATACTATATCGCTATAAGTACTGATATCTCCAAAGTCTCTGCTAAATTTATCAGAAAGTAAGTTAGCCATTTTAGTAGCATTTTTTTGGAGATTTTTAATAGTCCGCTTTCTCAATCCTGGTATCATAAGCATCCAAATCATAATTCCTGCTTTGAAAGCACTAATTTTTGGGTCTATTTGAAGAGCTATCCGTATAGATGTAAGTGGATGGGAAGCAATGAGGTTCATAAGACAAGTCATTCGACTTGGGGCTAAATTTCGGTATAAATAGAACGCTTGATCTCCCATAAAACGAATATTCTCATCTTTGGTTCTTTCCTTCCCTGTCATTAATTGAGTATTAAATCCAATTTCTCCAGCTATCCCATAATAAAATCCTTCTAAACGGTAAAGAGACTCTGCTAGATCTATTCCAAATCCTTTTTCTCGTGTAATTTTATCTGCTTGCCCTTCTAACATTTTTACGAATGTAAGAAGAATAGCAAAAAGAATGATGTTAAATATCCAAAAGGTGAGAAAATCCCATGCTTCACTATTAATTTGAAGAACATATTCCCATGGACTCGAAGGAAAATCAATCAATGCTTTAAAAATCAACTCAACTGCTGTTAAACCCAACAATAGTAAAGTATGTTTTCGCTGTACATGAGCAAGTTCGTGTGCAGTTATTCCTCTTATTTCTGAATCTGTAAAAACACCTAGATCTGATGCAATGTAAGCAATTCTCTGGTCAAACCAAGGACCAAATGCAAAAGCATTTAAAATAGGTGCTTTAACAATCCCAACTCTTTTGATCGGTGTATTGATTTTTACTTGAACTTCTTCAATTATATTTTCGACACGTTTGTCCTGTAGTGGTTTAATACCAAATAAAAATGTTAACAAGTAACCTGAAATCAAGTAAAGAAAGATATTTGCCAAAAATATTGCAATATATTTCCAGAGATCGAGTTCAAAATTTCCAAGAGGTAAATTGAGGTCAATTTTTGGAAGATTAAGTTGCAATATTATAAATAAGGCAATGAAATATAATACAAGATATGTCATCTGCGGACTGATGAATCGAGTAACAATGATAAATTTACGACCAAATACAGCAAACGCTGTAAAAACCATGATCCAAATAATTAAATTATATCCTAATCCAACAAAGAACTGCTGAATATCAATATCAGAACCCAAAAATCCAGATAAAATTGAAGTAATAAAAGATCCTAATGAAGGAATAACTTTTGAAGAAATAAATCCTATCATCACCATTAAAAAGAAAAACCCATAACTAATAGTAAAAGTAATCATCATACGAAACCAAATAGGATTTTCACGTACTTCAAAGGAACCTATAATCATTAAGGCTAGAATTCCAGCAAGGCCTGCAAGTAAAAGATCTCCTGTAACTGCAAAAAGTCCTGTTGATACAGCTCCGATTCCAGATAATTCCATAACATCTGGATATGAATGATATTTGATAAATTTTCTAAGTTCAAGTCCAAAAATAAGCGTTAAAGCCATACAAATGATCCCAGAAATCACTTGCGGTGAAAGATTAGAAAACAAATCATTTATGATGTTATTTGCAAAGATACCTTCAACCATATAATAATACACCTGAATATATCGTCAAACATTGGAGAATATATTTATAGAAGACAAATTTTAACTTATTTAAATTGCCTCCTTCTATGAAAAGAATCTATTTTTCCAAAAACAAAATAAAAATATTAAAGGTAGAAGGAAAATTAATTGGGAGAAAATGCATAAGGTGTATAGGAGTGACATATAAGAAAAAACCTGAATGGATTAGGGCTAAGCTTCCTTCTCAAAATACATTTCATGAATTAAAAGGAATAATACGCTCAGGTGGACATCATACTGTATGTGAAGAAGCTTTTTGTCCGAATCACGCAGAATGTTGGGAATCAGGGACAGCAACTTTTCTCTTAATGGGAGATACATGCACTCGTGGATGTAAATTTTGTGATGTAAAAACTGGAAATCCACATAAGATATTAGATCATAATGAACCTGCAATTTTAGCTCAATCAGTAAAAAAAATGAAATTAAATTATGTAGTTTTGACTTCTGTAGACAGAGATGATCTTGATGATGGAGGAGCTGATCATTTAAGCAGGTGTATTAATCACATACGTAAAGAAAATCCTACTGTTAAAGTTGAAATTCTAATACCCGACTTCCAAGGAAAGATATCCTCTCTAAGAACTATTTTATCCGCAAAACCAGATGTAATTGGTCATAACATCGAAACTGTTGAAAGATTGACTCCAAATGTCAGAGATAAAAGAGCTAGTTATCAACAATCCTTATCCGTCTTGGAGAATATTAAAAAAATTAACTCAAGAGTAATAACAAAATCATCAATTATGCTGGGCCTTGGTGAAACAACAGCTGAAGTGTTAAAAGCTTTTGATGATCTTCGTTTTGTTGGTGTTGACATTTTAACAATAGGTCAATACCTCCAACCATCTAAGATAAATTTAAAAGTAGTAGAATATATTTATCCAGAGCAATTTGACCAATTTAAGAGATTAGCTCTTTCTAAAGGATTTAGATATGTAGCTTCTGGTCCTCTTGTGAGAAGTTCTTACCGAGCGGGAGAATTATTCTTAAATGAAATTGATAGAATATCCTAATCTAACACAAAACTTGAGAAAGTTGCCAAAAATCCTTCTAGCAATAATCTGGGTTCTTTTTTCTATTTTCTAGAGAATAAATCCTTTAATCGAACAATCTCTCTAGTCTTTTGAAAACTGAACCTTAAGGTTCTTTTTATATTTCCTTGTTCGAAATTGTATACCGAGGGTTTATGTGACAGGAAAAAAAAGGCTTCTCTATACTGGAATAGCAAATTCTAATATTTCAATTTCAAAATCTACGAATAATTTGTCTAGTTAAACATTAATAGTGAAGATTGGGAAGTAGCACGATCAGCATGGAAATGAAGGAATTCTTTCGTGAAAGAAAATGCCCTGAATGTGGAGCAGCAGATAATATTGTCTCTGATTCACGATCTGGGCAATGGATTTGTGCCTGTTGTGGTATTGTAGTTAATGAATTGGTTTTTGACCAAGGTCCTGAATGGAGGGCTTATGATTTTCAAGAAGAACAGGACAGATCTAGAGGAGGATCCCCATTATCGTTACTTCAGCCTGATTATGGAATAAAAACCCAAATTGGTAAGTCAAGAACCGATGGAAAGGGTCGAAAGCTCTCCTCAACAAAAAGATTGGTGTACAATCGATTAAGCAGTGTTGATAATCATACACATGAGAGCGAAATTCGTAATTTAAGAATAGCTTTACGTGAATTAAAAAGATTAAGAAGCCAAATGGAGCTTCCAGATCGTACTGCCCAAATGGCAAGCTCATATTATCGACGATGTTTAAAGATGAACTTAATTCGGGGACGTTCAATTGATGGGATGATAGCAGCTAGCCTTTATCTAGCCTGTCGTAAAACTAGGATCCCACTTACACTTAAAGACGTAGCAACGAATGCTAATGTCTCATCTAAAGAATTAGGACGATGTGTGAGAACGATTATTCAACATTTACAGACAAAACCTGATTCTGGACGTCATGAGGCATTAATTCATCGATTAGGTGAAGAATTACGGTTATCGATGCCAACACGAATGGAAGCTGTTAAAATTACAAAAAAAACTCGTGATAATGGAATTACAGTTGGTAAAAATCCCATGTCTATTGCAGCAGCTTGTTTATATATAGCTGGGGTAAAAACTGGGGAACGAAGAACACAACAGCAAATAGCTCGTGCAGCAAAAACAACACCAGTAACTATTAGGAATAGATTCAAAGAAATTGTGAGAATATTAAGAATGGACGACATTGAAGTCAAAAGAGGAGCTGCTGCAGTTCCTGTATTCATTGAAGATCCACGTACTCACTTCAATATCTCTTCTTAATTTTTCTTATTTTTATACAAATATTATCCTATAGTTTTCTAAATCTTTATAAAAACTTATTTTACTAATAATACTTTGTTTTTCTGTCATACTTTCTTTTTTATCCTTGATTTCCAAACTTTTTAGCTGAATAGATGAGAGAGAATTACTTTATCCTTATTTAATAAAACCAAGCCTATAGTAACACCAAAGAGGGGATACATTATTAGAGCTAGAGCTAATTGTTGAGTTTCGAAAGTGGAATATAGGAAAAGAGGGATAGGTAATAGAAATATGATAATCATAAATAAGTTTAAGATTATTAACATCAATTGATGAATGCTTGTTGAAAATTTTATTTTTTTAACATTTAATATACTAAAATAGCGAAAAAGCATAATTATAGCAGTTAAAATTGTAAACAGGAAAAATACAATTAAAATCAAATCAAGTATGGTCACTAAATTATTTATAATTAATAATTGGCTAAAAAGAGAATATCCATTCCATAAAGAGTGGAATAATACAGCAGGTATCAATCCCCATTTTATAAAAATCAAACTTAACACGATCCCAAGAAGAAAAGTCGTTAAAAGATGTAAAAATGTATAACGTAATGAAGATTCTATCAAATCAACTAAGGTATGTGATAATGAAAAAATAAATGCACTTATTATTGAACTAGTAAACCATGAATCAGATACTTTCTGTAATATCGTAACAATGAAGAAACGGTAGATTATCTCTTCAAGGAGTGGACCAATCAATAGAATCAAACATATAAAAGCTATAAGACTGAATGTGTCCTTAAAATAAACATCATAAGGGGTACTAGTAATAGGTTCTAAATCAAAAATATTTAGGAAGAGGTCAGTAAAAAAAACCATAATTTCTATTGATGTGATTGAAATTACTAATATTACGAATAGAGAATAAATATTTAGTGATTTAGATGTAGAGAAAAGACTTTTTAAGAGTTTTTTTTTGTACCAAACCTCTAAACTTAATATCACTAATGAAGAAGAAGTTATATTGATTATCAGGATGAACCATGGAGGAATTTCATTATTAAGATCTATTAGAGAAGATCCCAAAAACACAAATACTATCATAACAAAAATTTGAATTATATCTCTTAAAGACAATAAGAAAATAGTGAAAATGGCTAACCAAAAGGATTGGTACAATCTTCCTCCTTTCGTTTCAGGTTCAATTATGTCATGATCTAATTTGTAACCACAATAAAGACAAAAATTCACAGGAGGAATAATTTCATTACATTGAGGGCATCTGACAGATCTCATATAATCAACAGTCCAACTAAGGGATAAAATGAATTATTCTTATACAAAAATATTAAATTAGGGAAAAACATTAAATCCAACAGCACTTATTGGTAAACAGCTAAAAGGATAATAATTTCTTGGTAATGACATACATGGTAATCAAAATGAAGAACCTCATTCTCTATAAAGAAACGTATTAAAAAGAAGGAAAAAAAAACTTCCAATATAGATCATTTTCTGAAAGAAAATATGTCCATGTAGTAAATACAATGGTGTTCACTGGATTTTTCTGAATATGATGTGAGGTCTAATTTCGTGGCTCAAAAATTTTTAGATCCTGAAATCCTTGAAAATTTGGAGATTAGGCTCCATAAAGCAGTTAATCAACTCCCTAGTCCTATCCGTGAGCGTATTTTTCAATTTATTTGTTCAATGAAAGGAAAACAATTACGCCCCTCATTGATCGCTTTAACAACAAAATTCCTTGTAGATGGCGAGGATTATCAAGAAGAAGCAATGGAACGTTCATATACATCAGCTGTTGTAATAGAATTACTACATAATATGACATTAATTCATGATGATTTAATCGATAATGCCCCTGTAAGAAGAGGTAATGATTCATTTCATATTGTTCATGGTAGTGATCGCGCACTCCATGATGGGGATGTATTACATGCTTTTGCACTCACACTCATCAAAGCAGCAGATCCCAGTTTAGATATCATTCTAGATTATGCTTATAAAGTTGGAATTGGGAACGCGATCGAATTAGAAGATCGATTGACCGAGAATTTCACTTTTGATCAAGCCCATATCATTCAGATCATGGAGTTAAAAACAGCAATTGTTTTTGCTGGATGTGTCCGCTTAGGCTGTTTGGCTGCTAGGAGAGAAGATATATTTACTCAAAGATTGGAAAAAGCGATAATCTCTGCAGGAATTGCCTTTCAAATTCAGGATGATTATTTGGATATACTAGGCAATCCTGAAACATTTGGTAAAGTTCAATATTGGGATATTCAAGAGTCAAAACGAAATTTGTTTTTGTATTATGCTCTTCAGACCAAAATGGCTGATAGGATAAAAGAAATCTATAATAAACCTATCGGTCAAAAAACCAAGGAGGAAATTCAACTCATCCTCGATGTATTTAGATCAGTAAACGATCAAGTTCGAGAAGTGAGAGATTATTACTCTAAATTAGCAATTACCGAGTTAAGTGCAATTCAAAACGAATTAGATGATAATGACGAGAATGCTGCCGCGTTGTTTGATTTTCTAATCGTACTAGTAAAATATCTTGTTGAAAGAGAAAAATGAATAATTTATTATGATAATTGAATAATTATCAACTTATCTGTCTATAAATTTATTTATAAAAAAATAGATGGGTTCCTGTTATCATTTCAATTTTTCATGATTTCAAATAATTTCACCTTAAAACCCAAAAGATTGCATACTGTGGTAATATGAAAGATAAAAACATTCACAAGTATACCATTGAATTTACAGAGAATTTTTGGTTAAATCTTGTGGAGGTTGCAGGTCATGGCAATGTAAAACAATTTATTATCCAGGCGCTTAAAGTTGCATTAGAAGCACATACAATAAAGTCTTTGATACTTTGTGGTGGACGGGGAACTAGTTTTCGACCAATTTCTGTCACCACTCCAGCAGTAATGCATCCTATAGGTTATAAACCAATATTAGAATATTCTATTGATTTACTTAGAAGACATGCCTTAACTGAGATTTATCTGTCAATTGGATTTCTAAAGGAACATATTCAGCAACAATTCTCAGAAAAAGATTATCCTGGGGTTACACTAGGGTTTATTGCAGAAGAAAAACCACTTGATACAGCAGGAGCGGTACTCAATGCTCGAAAAATCTTTAAGTCAACATTCTTAGTTATGAATGGTGATTTAATAACAAATTTAAATCTAAATTCCTTATTAGAATTTCATAGAGAGATTGTTAAAGAGGGGGGAATAGCCAGTATGTTTATACTTGATGAACCAAATGGACAAGTTGAGTATAACCCAGAAGAACGTAAAATTATTAGATTTAATAATCATTTACGAAAAGGATTATCTTATGTAAACGCTGGAATATATATTTTTGAGCCAGAGATTTTTAATTTCATAGAAAAAGAAGTGGCTTCATTAGAAAAAGATGTCTTTCCTGTTCTAGCTAAAGAGAATCTTTTATATGGATTTATACCAGAAGCACCTGTGTATTGGAATCATATAAATTCTCCTGAAAGATATCAAAAGGGGTGGGCTGATTTTTTGGCGGGTAAACTAGATTTTTAGATCTTCTCGCACCCCCAAATCACGATCAGTTTTTTGAGGTAGTTCGTAATCAGGTAGTTTCTTTAAGTTAAGATTCCTAAACAACATTGTCTAGAATGTGGGTCTATCGACTTTTATCCCGAGTTTCCTTTATTATAGCATACATGATTCTCATCTTTGTTCCGTTTTACATAACAATAGGTCTTATATGGGTGTTTCAATCTTTTAATCTACTTGAAATCATGTTGAACCTTTTATTATTACTTATAGAGATTATAGGGTTCTCATTTGCTTTTTACTTAGTCTATATGATAGCAGGTGCCTTCCAATTTCATGCGAATAATGTTTCTATTGACGAAAAGGTATTAAACCTCCCATTTTTTAGTATAATTATCCCTTCTCATGGGACTTCCTTTTCGATTTTAGAAGAAACATTACTAGGAGCATTGAAAATAAAATATGATAATTACGAAATAATAGTAAGTGACAATGGCCAAGACTCTAGTACTACAAACCAGTTGAAAACATTCTGTGAAAAAAATAAAATTAAATTCTACCATAAAGATGATACAAGAGGATTCAAAGCGGGAAACATTAATGTTGTTTTAAGTAAGACCAAAGGGGAATATATTGTAATCTTAGATTCAGATCATATCCCTGTTCCAAGTTTATTGACCGAATTTGCAAAAATATTAGGAAATAAAAAGTATAATTCTTCTGATAATATAGGGTTTATCCAAGCCAAAGTCTCTTATCGAAATGCCTTTCGATTATATCAGAAAGCAAATTCAATTCTTTACTCACAGTTTTTTGAGGTTTTTGAAGCAGGAAAGCATAATCGTGGGATGGTACTTTTCAATGGTTCAACTGGATGTTTCCGCAAAAAAGCATTAATTGAAGAGGGAGGATTTTCAGAACAGACTTTGATAGAAGATATAGATACATCCATAAAAATCCTTTGCAACAATTATTCTGGGAAATATCTTAATTTCGTGGGATCAAAGGGATTAGTTCCTGAAACAGCAAAGAAACAAGTAGCACAGCTTTGGCGATGGGCCCATGGAGCATGCAGCATTCTAAGATTGAGAACAAGACCAATATTTGCATCAAATCGTAAACTATCAGAGAAAGGAGAACTCATATTAAATGCAATGGCTTTTTTTTCAGGAATAAGCGTGGTTGCTTTAATTATCACTCTTGCACTCCTAATTAGTTTTCAAATGAGTTTTTTACGCCCTTCAATTCTTGGGATTCATACGGGTTTTATTATGCCAAGTTTAGTAGGTGTATTTTTCTCAATATCTTCAATTTTAGCTATATCATGGGAAGAAAGACAACAGAATTTTATTTATCGGTTACTTCAGCTTATTCCATTTTATCTGTTTTCACTTGGAGCTTTTATGTTCTTAATCTCAGGAATTATCGAAGGGTTAATGCTAAAAAATACACCGCAGAGCGAGGGAAGAGTTTGGAACCGACAAATACATACAATACGTGATTCGCTCATCATACTAGGAGTTTCATTGCTAATCGTTTTTATTGGAATAGTTGGAGTACTAAATAATTTCTCGGGGGGATTTGGGTGGTTTGTGATTGGTGGTGCTTTGAGTTGGATGTTGGCCCCTCTTGTGTTGCTGTGGGAAGAGATTAGTCCTCCTGCGAATTAATATCATTTAAGTGAACGATAATTACTAGCTCCAATGAAATGGGCTATTCGCAACGCTTCAGGAATAGTACCTACCATGGTACACTTTTTAGTGAGAGAAAAGGCATCATCAGGATGAATTCCTGCAACTTGTAAGAGGATCTGGGGACTCTTTTGGACTAGAATGGGCTTTCCCGCATTTTCCATGCATTGCCATCGATCCTGACCATCAGAAAATAATTCCAAAAGAGATCTTTTAATTTTCTGAAAATTAGGTATTTTCCGAAGAACCACTATAACAGGAATTTCAGTGAGTCTGAAGAGTTCATGAATATCAATCACACCAAACCCTCCTGTAGTAATGCCTTGGAGGAAAATGCCTTGGAGCTGTGGTCTATGGATAGAACTTAAAATCATCTCACTTAGCTTAAGAGTTGCAAATTTGTCATCTCGATCAATTAAACATTGAATAACACCATCAACATAGGCAGCACCTTTCATTATAACCCCAAACACCGGTACTTGTTGATTTACTTTTTGAAATCGATCGAAACCACCATCATCAAGGCCTATAATGGGTGTCTTCGCTTTTACACTTCTCCAACGTTTAATGGATACTTTTTTACTCATAGAAACTCCAGTTACATATCTGTCCAAGGAAATTAAATTATTTTTATATAGAAGGTTAAACAGTTGAACTAAGGTCACTAATTATTTTTATCATTTCCGTGTTTATAACTTAGGAAGTGAATAAGTTTTTAGTTATGATAAACCTAGAAGGTCAAACTAACAAGCTCACAGATATCGATTGAATAATAATGGTGAAATTGGTGCTATGATTATAAATGAGTGGAATCAGGCAATCATGATGAAAGGATTTTATTTTGGAGGTGGACCTTTCTATCGGATATGTGATCAAACTTTAGTTACAATTCATGAAACCCTTCATACTTTCTCTTGTGAGGATCTTGATTATATTAGATATATTATGAGCTCAATGCTAGCAGATTATATTATGCATTCACAGACAATTTCTGAAATAAATTTGACAACTTACAATGGACTAGGAGAGTGATATTGGCTATCAGGTACTAATATAGTCTCTAATAAGTGGGTTTAATAATGAGAAAAATACATTCGATGAAGCAAATACTAATTGTTATCTGTATTGTGAATAGCCTAGGAATTATAGTGGGGTTTCTTGTATCAGGTCACCCATCAATTTATTCTGAATCAGTTCAAGTTAGAAACACTACTTGGACTGGAAGAGTGGAAATGCCCGTTATTTCTCAAATCAATATTTCTGCTGAAGTCTCAAACCTCGATCCTTTACCAATAATGATAAGGTATGAAGGTCTAAGGAATGACAATCCGAAGTTAATGGACATTATATTGGATTCAGGGGAATCTTATCTAGATACAAATCCTTTACGTACAATGGGAATGTCTCTTTTTTCATTTGATAGGTTAGTTATTGAAATAAGACCTGCTGCGAATAGTACGTCGCTTAATTATGTCTCTATTGTAATTCAAGGACGTAATAGGAATTTGATTGAATGGTTTCAATACGAACTGACAGGGGAAGGATTCTACTTTATCTCAATTGTTTTAAGCCTTATAATCCTCATTCCGTACTCCTTTCTTCTTTTCCAGACATATCATATGAGACAATCTAGAACATCATGGAAATCTGAGCTCTTTTTACGCGTAATAAGCTTTTTCCTTCTCAATTTTGGATTTTTTCTTATCTATACAATGTTTAGTCCACATAATTGGCATAAACTCCCCTATAGTCCAATCCTAATAAGTTCATTAATTACAGGGATATATTTGATTGGAACAACCTTTCAACATTCATAGTGATTTTACATCAGGCTGTCATGAGATGCTATTGAAGACCTAAATGATGGGAATAATTGGCAAAAATACTAAAAACTAGTTAAAAAAAAAGGGAAGAAAAAGTCCCCGATCAACCCCAGAAGGTCAAACTAACCAATTTAGTAAGCTTCACGGGATTGAGCGTAGGACGGACCTCGGAGACTCCAAAGCTCATCTTTAAGCATATCACGGATAGCAAAACGAATTGCTTCACTACGATTGGGGTATCTACCACTTCGAACTAACTCATCTAAGCCAGTTACTTGGTCATTGGGCAAATGGACGGTAATCAACTTCATCATGTGCTATTCATCCTAAATCATATTAGTTATTTGAAATATTTGATACTAAGAATCTCTAGATAATATACCGGTTTAAAGTCGTCATAATTCATCGGTATTATCCCAGTAATAATTATGTAGTACGACCTAGACAGAGATAGTCTCTAGATAATATACCATGCCTGAATTCTTCCTAATCAAGAATGATTTGAAAGTTATAGAAGGAAGCTTTTTTACAAAGTAATTTTTAAGTAACGTTCTATAACATTATCTTAGAACTCTAGACTGGAACAAATCTAGATTTATGAATTTTGTTAGTAAATTCTAATATTGCTATTATTAGAGATAATTAGCTTGTAGTACCACGATTAATAAGCTCTCATCCTCTTTCGAAACTTTACATCAGAAGTTGTAGCTTCCGATAAATGGGTATTTATTTTTCGTGTTCTTAAATCAAACATCCAGATTATAATATGGAATAGCAATCAAAGTTAGATCCGACAAAAATCTCTAGCTAATCAAAAATTATTCAATCTGTAAACCAGAGAATGGAATTCTCCAGAAAAGTGGACGACATATGACTGTGACAATTGAAAAATCATCAAAAGAGAATGAAACTGAAGGCTTATTATTATCCTCAAATGCAAAGATTGTCTTGGAAAAACGGTATCTCAGACGAAATGAAAGAGGAGAAATCATAGAAACGCCTACCCAGCTTTTTCGTCGGGTGGCCCGTGCAATCGCCCTGAATGAACAGCGTTATGGAAAAGATCCTCGGGAATATGAAGATCAATTTTATCAGCTTATGGCAAATCTAGATTTCCTCCCTAATTCTCCAACTTTGATGAATGCGGGGACTGAAATGAACCAATTATCTGCTTGCTTTGTTTTACCTGTTGAAGATAACATGGACTCGATATTTAATGCTGTTAAAAACGCTGCAATAATTCATAAGTCAGGTGGAGGTACAGGTTTTTCTTTTTCACAATTACGACCAGTTAACGACAAAGTACAAACTACAGGAGGAGTTGCAAGTGGGCCTCTTTCGTTTATGACTGTCTTTAATTCTGCTACAGAAATAATTAAGCAGGGAGGACGAAGACGTGGAGCTAATATGGGAATATTGAAAGTGGATCATCCTGATATACTGGCGTTTATTGAATCTAAAAAAGATCTCACCTCCTTAAATAATTTCAATATTTCAGTAGGGGTAACGGAGAAGTTCATGGAAGCAGTCCTAAAGGAGCAAGAATACCCTTTGATTAATCCTCGAGACAGCAGTATTGTTGGAAAATTACAAGCTAAAGCTGTCTTTGACAAAATCATAGAGATGGCTCACTCCAATGGAGAACCTGGTATTATTTTTTTGGATCGTATCAATGCAGCGAACCCTACACCTCATATTGGTCAAATAGAGGCAACTAATCCTTGTGGGGAGCAGCCTCTTCTCCCCTATGAATCGTGCAATTTGGGATCGATCAATTTAAGCCAAATGGTTCAAATTGTAGAAGGTAAACCATTTCAATTCACAATTGATTATACTAAATTAAAACAAACAGTCCGGCTCTCTGTTAGATTTTTAGATAATGTTATTGATGTCTCTACATTTCCCCTTTCAATTATTGAAGCGATGACAAAGTCGAATCGGAAAATTGGTCTTGGAGTGATGGGATTTGCTGATCTTTTAATCAAATTAGGTATTCCTTATAATTCAGAGCAGGGTATCCACACTGCTCGAGAGATCATGCAGTTTATTCATACAACTGCAATTGAAGAGTCGATGCGACTAGCTGAAGAGCGGGGTTCATTTCCAAATTTTGAAGGAAGTATTTCTAGCGAAAAATATCCTATGATGCGTAATGCTACTCTTACCACTCTAGCTCCGACTGGAACTTTATCAATAATCGCTGGATGCTCCAGTGGAATTGAACCTTTATTCATGTTAACCTATGAACGACGTGTTTTAGATGATGATATATTAGTTGAGGGGTACCCATTTTTTGTCCAAATCGCAAAGCATTACGGATTTTATACAAAAACTCTAATGGAAAAGATAGCACAAACCGGTTCATTAAGTTCTTTTGAAGAAATTCCAACCAATATCCAAAAGATATTTGTTACCGCACATGACATTTCTCCTGAATGGCATGTTCGTATGCAAGCCGCCTTCCAAACCTCAGGTGTTGATAATGCGGTGAGTAAGACAATTAATTTTCCTGAAACAGCCACTAAAGAGGAGATTGGTCGAGCTTATATGTTAGCTTATGAACTAGGATGTAAAGGGCTAACAGTTTACCGTTCTGGGTCACGAACTTACGATGTTTTATCCAAAAAAGGTACAAATGAAATTAAAACAGAGACAATTCCTTCCTCAAAATATGACGAAACCACCCCCTCAATTCGTAAAACCCCTCGGTACAGACCCGATATAACACGAGGCGTAACAGAGCGGGTACGTGTTGGCTGTGGTACTAATCTCTTTCTAACTATCAATGAAGACGAGGAAGGACTTACCGAAATATTTCTTTCCTTAGGAAAATCTGGAGGCTGCGTTGCTTCACATGTTGAGGCGATTGGACGCTTAGTATCTCTTGCTTTAAGAAGTCGTATTGAACCCATGGAGATCGTTGACCAATTACGTTCTATTCGTTGTCCCTCACCCACATTTAGCTCTGAAGGACCTATTTTGTCGTGTGCTGATGCAGTTGCAAAAGGTATAGAGAAATTTCTTTCT
The DNA here is from genome assembly GCA_016839515.1 of Candidatus Hodarchaeum mangrovi. Taxonomy (GTDB): domain Archaea; phylum Asgardarchaeota; class Heimdallarchaeia; order Hodarchaeales; family Hodarchaeaceae; genus Hodarchaeum; species Hodarchaeum mangrovi. Next base: position 8,932 of record JAEOUE010000184.1, on the reverse strand, counting down.
CAATTTAGCCAGAATGGAAATGGAAAGTCAAAAGAGTCTAATGAAAATACTATGAATCCAACTAAAGTGAATAATTCACCTGAAACTGTTTTCCTAACGCATACTACCTCTGGACTTCGTCCTGAATGTCCAGAATGTGGTAATATAGTCGAACATGGCGAAGGTTGTGTTCTTTGTCGTGTATGTGGCTATTCAAAGTGTGGGTGAGATAGTGTGATGGTTTAAATCATGTTTCTTACTGAGAAAAAGGATCTCATTCCATATTCTAAAGTAATAATCTTCAATTGAGAATTATGTTGCATCTGTTTGCACTTAATGATAATTTTTAATCTCTGAATTCATAAATAGCTTCACAATCAAATTTCTCTAGAAGGTTATTATTTCTTGTCAAAAACCATTGTACAGATAGGAATCATTATTGTAGGATTTATTTTTGTCAGTAGTTTTTTGATTGGTTATATATTGATGAATAATACTAATACTGACTCCATCAGTGTTGAAATAGTGACAAAGAGCATTAATTCCTGTCCTGAAAATTTTGCGTGGTTTGTGGTAAATATATCAAGTAATTTACCACAAAAAATTCCAGAGATTTTCATTTCAACGAATGTTTCAATTGAACTTGAATCTAAAATCTGGACTCAAACAACTCCTTCAGTGTTTGAAGTTTTTCTTTTTCCTAACCAATCTCATATCGGTCAAACTATTCAATTAAAAGTCACTGTTGGTAAAATATCTGATATTGCAATTCTAAATGTTTGGGATTGGGGTGATTCTGAGCAAACACAAGCTTATGAGAAACTAGCTCCTTTTATCAACTATTTTGCACAAAATAAAACTCATTTCAACATTAATGCTACCACTCTTTGGGAATTATCATGTAATGATGCTGGTTTACTTATTGTTGAACATTATTTGTTTAAAAGTGAAATGTGGGAGTTAGAACTCTCTTGGCATGTCATGATTCCTCCGTATGATTGGGTTCATGTGTATTTACGACCTAGGGTAGAAATTAAACCGATCTGGGGGGGGACGATTGAATCTTGGAATCTTTCTAGTAGTAAAGTTATAGAAACTACCCCTCCTGATCAAATTTTTCGACCCCAATGATTTTCTTCTTCTTCTCTAGAAATAAAGAATCAGGCTAGATTATTTCATTTATCATTTGGAAGAATCAGTCCCATTGAAATTAGATCATCAAATTCGCCATTCGGATAAAGCCAACGTTTTTTATGAACACCCTCATCATTAAAACCACACTTAGAATAAACATGACGTGCAACGATATTCTTGGCGCATACTTGAAGTTCTAATTTCTTTAAATTTGGTATTGAACTAGCTATCTTAACTGCTTGTTGTATCAAAAAAGTGCCTATCCCAATATTTTGATATGGAGGCAAGACAGCTAGTCCCATCATCGCTACATGAGCCATTCTAACCATCTGTTCAAAGACTAAAGAGACATTTCCAATAAATGCAGAAACAGATCCAAAAACATTAACTTTTAAAGCGTTCAGAGGTAGTACACTTGTAAAATCCAATCCTTTATCCTTTGGATACCATTGATCAACAAGAGCTTCGGTCACAGGAGGAATATATTGATAGAATTCTTCTGGTGCATTTTTATATCCTTCCCAAACCAATTTTTTATCCTGCATCCGTGCTGAGCGTACTAAAACAGTTATCCCTTTAAATTCTCTTTTTTCTGAATAATTTTCCAGAACTACCATATTATATACCTCTTTTGAAACGATAGGATCATAAATTCAAATATGAGTTAAAAATAATTTTCTTTTGTACACTAGTTGTGATAAAAAATTAGCATAAATCTCATCGAAGACTCAATGGTGTATTACAGTTTTGACAGACTGATGATTCTTCTTCAAGAATCTCATTTGTAGCTCCACACGAAAAACATGCGGTAAATATTTTTTTAATATTAAAATTACCAAAGGTTCCTTGACCAGAAATAACTGAACTTTCTGCTCTTTCTTTCATTTTCAGGAAAAGTGGATTTCCTAATTCTTCCAAGTTCTTTATAGTATTCTTAAAATCTTCAAGGGTAGAACGTCGTTTTTTCTCCAGTTCCATTTCCAAATAATAAGCTTCGCGCTGTTCTGGACTCATTCGTGCAATGTTTTGTAATTCTTTTAAGCGATTATTATATAGATTACGTTGAGAGATGGAAAAATGTTGTAAGACATCTAAGGATATCTCTTTCAATTCTTGCAAAGTCATGGTAGAGAAATCTAATGCTGTTGGATCCGCTGTTTCGTTGTTAATTAAGGGAATTAAAGAAGGAGGTGGGGGAGGAGGAGTATTTGCATATATTGGAATAGGAGGAGACGAGGGTCTACCCAACGATCCTAGAGCTGCTTGACTGAGTCTTGATTGAAGATCTTTTACCTCATTCTCAAGTTCATCAATTCGCAATAAGAGAGGTGCTAATTTTTCATCAGACACAGAATCAATAAGATGTACTTTATCTTCTATGAGTTCCTTTTTATTATGACATTCAAAGCAAATTCCATTAATAAGTTCATCTTTAAAAACACCATTTCCACAAATATGACAAGGTCGGATTAATGAACCAAGCTGTGAAAGAATATCACTATTATTTAGATCAAAACTTGTTAAATGACCTTTTGGAGGTTGAAAATCTGGTCTTTGTTCTCGAATTTCAGATAAATCGAAGTCTATGTTTTTGAATTGATCTAAAATATCATCACTTAAACTCATAAAAGATGTTTCAGATTTATTTTTAGAATATTGAACAAATTCATTATCAGCTTCAAGATTAGGTGAAATCTTACTCAGAGTATCTAAAATAGTTTCATTTCCATCCTCTAGAATATCAATTGTCTCTAAAACAGATGTAAGAAATTTCTTTTCCTCAGACAATTATGTACCCTCCTTTATAGATCCAGATTTCTTTTCAAAAAATCCTGCCCTAGATAGAAATGAAATTGCAATTTTTCTCTCTTCTAAATTATCAGGATTTTGCGCTGCAGATGCAATGATATTCAAAAGCGATCTTCCCTTCTCAAAATTTGGGTGAAGAATATAATCAAACATCTCCTTCAAGAATTGGGAAGAAGAAAGATTACGAGATTTGGATTCGATTGAGATACGGGGGAGGTTTTTCCGAATTGTAGTGAGGATTTCTGGATCAATTTCATGATTTGGGAAAATCCCAAAATGATCACGAGAAATTCTATACCCCTCTTTATAAGCAGATTCTAACCAGTTTTCCCAATAATTCTCATTCTTTATACCTATAAACCGATAATGGTGTGTAGAATTAAGACGGGACATGAGAATATCCACAACCTTCACACCTGGAGGAGTGGGTATACCCGCTTTACCTAAAATAATACGATCCGCAAAACCTCTTGCTCTGTTACGTCCTAAATTACTGAGTTTTCCTATTTCTGTGACTGAAAGAGGTCTATGGGCACTGAGGAGAATTTCTAACATCTTCGGGTCCGTTTGGTACTTGTCTCCTCGTGGAATAGCTTTGACCTCCAAAAAATTTCGTGATAAACGAATGATATTTCAATTAAAAAATATACTTATACCTTGCGGTTTTTGTTGATAAAAAAGAATAAAAACCAAAAAAAACGTATTAAATTCAAAATAAATAGTCGTACCTCAATGTATATTAATATACTTTGATATATTTTTCTTTAATGCAGTTCATCTCCTATTTATTCGTCATTTGAATGATATCCTCAAAATCTAAAATAATGAGGAATACCCTTCAATATCCTCTTCCAGAGTTCAGATGGAGTTTAAATCTCAGAATTAGAATTTTAACCTAGATCTCTCTTTGATACCAAAAAAGGAGTAAACAGCTTTAGTTTGTTATTATTTCAATAACTGAATTGTTAAATGATTAATAGGTTAACCATGAAAAGCTGAAAAAGTAATAATGCCGATTTTCCTATCCCTCTAGAATTTCTGTTTCTTAGGACACGAAATTTGGTAAGATTTTTATGAGATTCATTGTTTATTATTTATTGGATGTTGAAAAAGCGGTTTGGTAAATGAAGTGGACTGAAAGAGAAGCACCTAAAGCAGCGATGGCTACACTGAATCTTGTCTCAGGTATAACACTCTGGAGTGAAATGATTCGGGATCGCAGAGAATTTTGCCTTAATAAGTGTCAAAATAATAAAGTAGTGAATATGCTTCGTCCCAAATGTACTGAACGCCGTTATTTAGATGTCCTATTACTTTCTCGTGAAACAAAAAAGAATATGCCCCTTTTTTGCTATTCTCAGCGTACCAAAGGTTTAATGCGATCCTTCCAAGAAAATGAACCTTTAAGTCCTGATGTTTACATCTATATTGATGATTATTGGAAAATAATTCAAGATAAGCACTCAACTACTCGTCAAACTGCATCTGATTTCTTAAAACGAACACTGATCAAAGGAAGGGAAGTTTTACCAATGGGAAGTGATCAATTAATTGATACTCACCTGATTCGAGATCAGCTCTTCCTACTTTGGCCTAAATTAGATTTATGTCTGGTAAATGCTCAAGAAACCAGTATTCATAGTATAAAAATGTTTCGTTCAATTTGTGAGGCATTAGCAGAAGCTTATGGTTTGGAAATAATAATAGACATCGATAGAGACAATATTGAATTGCGATTTGAAAATCTAAGTTTGAAGAAACCAGAAATCGTTGAATCAACTCTTCAGATATCTCCTTTTTTCACAGGGTTTTCCACTTCGGAAATTTGGGCTGAAATTCAACTTCCAGATGAATTTGTTGAAGAAGAACACGAGATAAAAGTTAAAGACTTACATTTAGTGTTTAAAACAGTTTTAGAAGCTATAGAACTAGTCAGTGAGAGTGAAAAGGCCTCTGTGGTAGTAAATGAACCTTCAGGATTAACATCTGTTCCGAAAGAAAAAGATCGTGAAATTGTTCAAAAGTAATAAATTAAAAGTCAATATCTGATTCAACTGGAGCATTAAAATATTCAAGGACTTCTTTCAGGGAGACTTGTTTCTGTTCACTTAAGATTCGAGCCATTGCCATCGCAGCTTCTTTCCATGGTTCATCAATGCCATCTTGGATAGAAAGTTTTCTTACTTTTTCTCTCTCAGCCTGTAATTCATGTTTTAATTCACGATTTTCCAATTCTAACTGCTTTATATGAGACTCTAATCCTCTAGGATAATTTTCAATTGTAGGCTCTTTTTTCCAGTAAATATTCATTCTACCAATTTTTTTCCTTTGAAGAGTACCTTGATCTACAAGTGTTTCAAGAGTATTGGTATTCATTGAGATACCTCTTTTCAAAAGTTCTGAGTAAATAAAAGGCTCATTTAGTGCTATAATCTCTTTAATTGACATTTCAAAATCAACTTTTTTGAATTTTTATGATTAAAGAATCAATCGACAATATTTTTCGTGCTAATTTATTTTCTTTCCTTCATCGTATTATTTTCAAAGGATGACCTTATGAATTAAGCATAAAACCTTAGAATTAATATTAAAAGCCTTTCTAATGTAATTATTAATTCCATGGGAATTTTTTTTCTTTATAACCAGAAAAATATTAATCATGTGTGAATAATGTGTTCTCAATTCGTAAAAAAGACGGTCTTGCACGAATCGGTACCCTTAATACTCCTCATGGGAAAATAATAACTCCATGTTTGTTGCCTGTCTTGAATCCTAACCGTCAATTAATCAATCCTTCAGAGCTGGTTAAAACTGGAGCTGAAGCCTTTATTACAAATGCCTATCTCCTCTATCGTGACATTGAAAACCGTCAAAAAGTTTTAAAACATGGTTTACATGAATATATAGGATATTCTGGACCTTTAATGACTGATTCGGGAGCATTTCAATTAATGGAATATGGGGAAGTGGATATTACAAATATAGATGTAACAAAGTTTCAAGAACAGATAGGAAGTGATATAGGAGTTTTTCTTGATTCTCCAACGAAAGGTGGAACTCATGATGAATATCTTGAGGCTTTGAATATCACTCTTAAAAGAGCTGAAGAACATATCCAAAATCGCGATCAACAAAGTTCAACCCTTTGGGCTGGGCCTATTCAGGGAGGCGCTTATCCTGATTTAATTGAAAAATCCTGTTTGAAAATGCGTGAAATGAATTTTTCTATACATCCAATTGGATCTGTTGTCCCATTAATGGAACGTTATGATTTTGAAAGCGTTTTCAAGATGGTTCTTACAGCTAAAAGAAATTTACCTTTCAATAGGCCAATACATCTCTTCGGAGCAGGTCATCCCATGATTTTTGCTATTGCTGCCTTCTTAGGAGTAGACATGTTTGATTCTGCAGCCTACATTTTGTATGCTCAAAAAAACCGTTATATAACTGTTTTTGGTACTAGTTATCTCGAAAGTCTACAATACTTTCCTTGTTCATGTATGGTTTGTCAATCCTATACAGTCAATGAAATAAAGGACATGAACCAAGAAGAAAGAACCATTCATTTAGCTAAACACAATTTAAACGTAAGTTTTGAAGAGATTCGGCGAATTAGACAAGCAATATTAGAGGGTAGAATGTATGAGCTGGTAATTTCTCGTGCAATGAACCATCCTTCATTAACTAAGTTAATTGACATCTTATTATCGCCAGAAACTTCTAAATTTATAGAACCATATGAGCCAACTTCTAAATCACGAGCTTTGCTCATAACCCACCCCTCATTAGTAAACCAACCTTTATTACTTCGATATCAGGATCGTATATTGGAACGGTTTTATGTTTGGAGTCCAATTCTTTTAATTGGACAGGATTTTCAGAATCTACCATCCTCAGAATCTTACCAAGTTATTCGTCTATCTCCCATATTTGGAATAATTCCTGATGAACTTAAGGGTGTTTATCCATTAGTCCAACACGAACGTGTCCCATTAGCTTTCTCAACTGAAATTATTCAATTCATTAAGAGTTTTTTAAAAGAATATAGAAATAGATTTCAGGAAATTTACATTCATCCATCAGTTAATTTAAAACTCGATGAATTTGATTCTTATCAGATTTTTGATGGAAAAAAACAAAAAAAAGCTCAAGACTTCAATAGTGTATGTGCAATTTTAGATTATCATTTTGGAGTGGGGACTCATAAATTAATTGATAAACAAACATTGAATATTGAACGATCACGGAAAACAGGAATTTTAAGACGATTTTCTGATAAAGAAGGCCTATTAGGAACCTTTAGGGCACAAGATTTTTCAATTATTCCCTCTTTGTCCTTTGCCAAGCGATTGCATAATCATATTAAATACCCAAATCGACGTGTCATAGCTGCAGAGGAATCAATTCCATTTATACTTAATAACAAAGATATGTTAGCTAAGTTTGTCACTGATGCAGATCCAATGATACGACCTGGTGAAGAAGTGTTAATTGTTGACCAAAATGATGTATTTTTGAATTTTGGTACCAGTGTCTTATCTGCTCAAGAAATGCTAGATTTTGAAAGAGGAATAGCTGTACAAGTCCGTCGTTAATGCTTCTATTACTCTTTTTTAGGGAAATAAAAAACATGAAGAGGAAGGTTTTATCAAGTAAATTTAAACAAGACTATATGGTCAAAATCCAATCAATATACTTAATGAATTTAACCCTGACTATAGGAAAAGTTTGATAATACCTTTAGAACTAAATAGAGTATTTAATACGATAATTAATGAATAATATTTACTCAGAAAGTGATTATTCATAACTTTAGCTGGAAGTATTCAGCTTAAATTTCTGTTATATTTATCTGTAACAAAGAATGGTGTAATAGAGTTATCACCTATAAGAAAGTGATATATTGTCTAGAAAAAGATCGAGAAAGAGTTTATTTGAGATTTCTGAGCAGCCTGAACTCTGGATTTTCAGTAACATATTAGCTGAACCATGGATAGCAAAGAAAGAATTAAATTTACCAGTTTTTATGAAAGAAGTGAATATCCCAGTTTCCCTTCCTTCAGGAACCTGCATTCTAAAAGTAGAAACTGATGGCTCACAGGGAAAAGTCATTTCAATAGTTATTGCACACCAATCTAAGATTCAGTTATTTCAACTAATGACTCCATCTGATTATCTTCAATTTCAGAAAAAAGTGCTTAATTACTTTAAAGAAATATATCCTGATAATTTTGACTTTTATAGTTATTTTAAAACCTTTTATAGCTCGAAATTCCGTGAGTTAGGGATTCAAGCACTGATTGGAAATGAAACAGAGATCAAAGATTTATCAGATTATGGGATAAAATCGCGTATCCTTCAGCATATTGCTGATCCCATTCAAGGATATGAAGTACCACAGTATTGGCGAATTAATGAACAACTTGTTTCCAACATTACTACCAATGCTAGCCATAAAGAGCTAATTAAAGATCTACGGGTTAGAATATGTGATAGATTGGCAAAACATGCAGTAATAGAGGGTTTAAGGTGTGCTATATTGGCATTAAAACATTACGCTGATCTCTTAGATAGTCTTACTTCAGAAAAACAGATAAATCCTTTGGAGGAGTACCAAACTCTAGCTGATGGACTCTATGAACTAGGAGAATATCAAAATTCAGCTATTTTTTACTCAAAATGCTTATCAACATCTGCATTTTCTTCGGAGAGTGATAGTGGCCATATTTTGATTGCACTGAAAGACTCAATAGAACGAATGAAACCCCAAGAATTCTTAGAATATGCTTTATTTGCCGCAAAAATTGCTCAATCATACGAAAGAGAATAGGTATACACTAACTTGTTATATAGATTTGAAGAGAATATAAAAAGCATAAAAAAGACATTTTCCATCCTAAGAGATCACTTTAATTAAGAATTAGGCCGTGGGGGATTCTTTAAGCTAAAGAGCGAATCGATTCATTAGTGGGATGGGATAATCCCATTCCTCCTACTGAATCAACCTTAT
>JAEOUE010000183.1 GCA_016839515.1 Candidatus Hodarchaeum mangrovi | reverse complement strand
TAATAAAATTTTCGATATTTTATAATTTTTCCAAATTAGGAAAATTTATAAACTTTAATAATCAATTCTCGAATAGATTGTAAAATTAGTTGCATGAATTGTGCAAATTGCAGAACTGTGAAAAAAAATGACTAGTAAAATAAAAATACAAAATCTGACCAAATATTATGGAAAACAACGTGGAATAGAAAATTTAAACCTCGAGATTTACAGTGGAGAAATCTTTGGCTTTCTCGGTCCCAATGGAGCAGGTAAAACTACAACTATTCGATGTATGATGAATATCCTTTTACCGAATATGGGAGAAATCTGGATTAATGGAGGTAAGATTACAAGAAGAAATCCTAAGATACGCGAAAAAATCGGATACATAGCTGAAGCAGGGGTTCTTCCAGAGACCTACACCACAAATGATTTCCTAAACTATGTTGAAAGTATGCGGAGTACACCTAGCCCTAGACGTGATGAACTTATTAAAAGATTTAGCCTCCCTGTCAAAAAGAAAATTGGAGAATTATCTAAAGGTAATAAACAAAAAGTAAGTATAGTTGCTGCCTTTATGCATGACCCTGATGTACTAATCCTTGACGAACCTACTTCTGGACTTGATCCGCTTTTACAACAAGAGACTTATGACCTCATTTTAGATGCAAAAAGTCGTGGAAAAACAATCTTCTTCAGTAGTCATAATTTAGCCGAGGTTCAACGTATATGTGATCGGGTTGGTATTGTAAGGGATGGACACCTAATAAGCGTCTTAGATATAGAAAGTTTGAACAAAGAAGTGTCTAGAATATTGGAGGTAACCCTTCGGAATCCTAATAAACAAGAGCTTCAGAAATTTGGTGATAACTTACTTGAAATCGAAGAAAATCGTGCACGTATTCTAGTTCCTCAATCAGATTCGATTGAAAAATATCTTGAAATACTCATACCAATGAAACCAGAAGAGATAGTATTTCCTCCTGCTAGTCTAGAAGATTATTTCCTTCAATTCTACAGACAACAAGAAGAGGGTGCTATATGAGCCTTTCAAAAACGATTCAGCGGTTTTATCTTCATAGTTATCGTCATCGAACTGTTGTTGGATTAGCTATCTTTCTTTATGTTCTATTAATTACTGGTATAGCAATGTTTTACCCTGGTGAAAATGCTTTGGTAGAGTTCATTCAATTGATGAAATTTCTTGGTGATTTTCCAACTGATAATCCTGGTTTTTCTCTGTGGTTAATCTTTTTCTGTGGTTTCAGTTTGTCTTTATATCTACCAGTTGCAGGGGTATTTCTTGGAAGCAATTTGTTACCAATTAACGAAAAAGATGGAAAGGAAATTCTTTTCACTACACCAAAATCGCTTACAAAGTCATTCTTAGAAAATTCACTAGTTGTTATCATTTTAATTGGGTTAATCTCCCTGCCTAGTTATATTGTTTCTCTTGCCCTTCTTTATATCAATAACGCTTGGGATGCTGCCCAAAACATTACTATTTGTTTTTCTCTCGCCATTCTACTCGTAATAGCGATAACATTTATCACAGCGTTTGGGTGTAGTATTAACTTCTCCAAGAATACTGGATATGCCCTTGGTGGGTTATACATTGTATTTTCTATTATTGTAGACCTGTCCGCTAATCAGATAAGTGAACTTGATTCACTTCGTCAGTTAAGTCTTTTTTCTCAAGCTAAAGTTGTCAATAATAGTATTATGGGAACTTTGAACGAGGAGTTCATTCTATTGGTAATTGGACTTGTTCTGATCTTAATTTTGGTATCTATTATATTGTTCTATCGAAAGAATTTCTTGGAGTCAGGAGTCCAACAACAGACAATTGTAGAAGAGAAAGAAGAAAAATCATCGGCAAAATTATCTAGTACACTCTCATATATTCGAAAACCTATAGATAATATACTTGGGAAGATAGGCTGGAAATATCCGGCGATTAGAGACCAACTTCACGCAAATGCAACCCTTTTCATTGTCTATCTTATATTTATGATATTTTATGCCTTTTATGTTATCACAATGTATATGCCAGAAGAAGTAAGTGAGCTTTTACAGAGTTTCAATATGCCATTCATGGAAGCATTGCTATTTGGAAATACGATCGCTGAAACCATTGTCGAACGACCGTTAGAAACATTCCTTGCCTTTGAAATCTATAGTTTCACTTGGATGATCATTGCACCATTGTTTCTGGTGTTCATTTATGGGATAATAACACGTGATTATAAAAATGGAACCACTGAAATTACATGGGTATTTCCGAAGACTGGAACACATATAATCTTGAGTAGGACTATCGCAGCTCTCATCTATTTCGTTATTCTCTGTTCAGCTCAAATTTTAACTCTCTTTGGGATGGAAGTTCTGCTTGGTCGTTTATCTGAACATGGTTTTATGCCTACATTGGTAAGTTATCTTGTTTCCATCTGGGGATACAGTGTAATCTTCGTTTTTTTCCTCTCTCTTGCCCTTCTAGTTCCCTCGAAACATGTACTAAAAACTTTGATAATTGGATGGGTCTTTTTTGTCCTAATAATCTTCATTGCTTTTCTCCCTGGCAGCGATTTTTCATGGATGCGTTTTTTCACCCCCTTCGGTTATTTCGATTCAATAAGTATTATCTTGGACAAGCGTACTTTATTTGACATTCTCCCTGAAATTATTATTGGCACAATTTTGACTCTTGGCTTCTACATTCTTATCCTTACACAACGGACTCCAAAGAGAGACTATCTGGTTTAATTCCTTTTGAGGGAATTATTTTCTCTCCATTTTTTTGTTTTTGATTAAGGAATTCGCATTTTTATATTCAAAATAAACATAATACTTAAATTCTTATTTTCTTTCTATTAAGTTTATAAAAAAACCTTTAGAATGACAGAGATTTTCTATTTATTACCAAGATTTCCAAATATTAATAAAATCAAGACCATGAAAATTTCTTAGTAGATAGGATACTTTATTTCGGAATCCTTAAACTTCCAATTTTTATTATCTTGATAAATCAAGGTTTTCTTCAATTTGTGCTAAATGTTTTTACATTATATCAGCTATTACTCTATCTTCTATTATTCTCATTGAGAATAAAGAGAAAGTTCTTAAACTTAACACAATTAAGAAAAATCAAAATACCAATAAGAAGATCCAATAAGGTAAACACTTATAGTAAAACGATTAGAATCTTTGGAGGCTATATCGCTAAGACAATTGGTAATTTCGGTGAAGGAAGATTTTTCACTGATTTATTTCTATTTAAACTCGAGAACATTAGCAATAATTCTTTTGGTGTTCCTGAAAACGATTGGTTTCGACCAAGATAAGAAATGGTGAGAATTATATTGAATACTAAAGATGACAAAATTCTTAGGATTTTGAAAGATAATTCACGAATTCCCGCTAAGAAATTGTCAGAAGAGGTGGATGTCTCCCTTCCAACAATTTATTCACGTGTTAAAAAGTTGGAAGATAAAGGAGTTATAAAAAACTATACTATTGGCATTAATTATGAAAAGATTGGAAAAAAGATTTGTGCTTTACTAGGTCTTAATGTTCCAACGGTAAAGGTTCAAAATTTCGCAAAGGAATTGATAAATAGAAATGAAGTTCATGAGGCTTATATTACTAATGGACCTAGTAATGTGATGATAAAAGTTCGAATGAAAGATTTGGACGAATTGAAAGGTTTTATTGATGAAATTTCCCACATAGAAGACATTAATGGATATCAAATATTCATTGTGATGGATAATCTCCTTGATGAAGTCACTAGTCCTTTTAAAGGTGTATAATAAATGAGAAATGTTGTTGTTTGCCTTACAGTAGACCTTGAGAGAGACCTAGGTGCAATGCCACCGAAATACAAAGGAATAGACCTTGCTCTTCCCATTCTGTTAGATATTTTTAAAGAGCAAGGAATTCAAATCACTTGGTTACTATCATCAAAACTTATTGAAGATAGAGGAAAAGCTCTGAAACACTGTGCTAATAACCAACACGAAATAGCCTGTCATGGTTACAAACATGAGCTTTATTTGCCTTCATTACGACTACCTGTGGCAGAATATGAGAAAATTGGATTTAAATTGAAAGATGATGAAATGGATCTTCAACTCTTTGAAGGATTCAATCCACTCCCTTTTGATGATAGAAGAACTGCTTTCGAAATCATTGATAAAAGTACCTCACAAATTGAAAACTTCTTTGGTAAACGACCTACATCCTTCAAGATGCCCTACACCACAATTGATTGGGAAGTTCTTAAGTACTTAGACACTTTAAAATACCAAGTGGATGTTTCAATCCCAAACTGGAAATATTGGGATTGGAGACCTCCTTATCATCCTTATATTCATAAAATGACTACTGAAGAAAGAAATTCATTAAATTTGGAACCCAAAGAAGAAAGAGAATCATTAAGGCTTTTAGAAATCCCCATGAGTTGTGATCCTCGTCCTGAGATATCAACGAACATGATGGTTATTCATAGAACTTTTTCAATGCTTTCTTGTAGAACTTTAGGGATTCAACGAGTTGAAACAATTCTTGATAGGATTGCTAAACGGACTCCAGCAGACATTCCAATAATTTTTGCTTTTAAATCATCAATATGGGAGTTCACAGAAATGCAGAAGGTTGGTCATTACGAACTAGAACAAAATATAGGTCAAGGAGCTGTTGGGTTAATGGGACAGTTGATTGATCTTTTAAAAACTAAATTTGATCCGAATTTTTTGACATTAACCAGATTGGCAAGCTTTTGGGAGAACAATCACTGTCCAAATCATTCTTCATAATGATACGAAAAATCAGTTCTAAGATAGCGTGTTAAGGGGAAATTAAATTTGTTTTAGAATAAATGTTGGTTTTTACAATCGTTTAAGTAAATTAATAAAACCTAAAATTGTCATTTTTTGTTGCTTTGTTTAAAAGAGAATAGGCATCTGAATGTAAACAATGGCCATGGGCAACGATTGCCTTATTAAATGTAAAACCTAATAATTTTTCCATTGATTTGCGATGTTGAGCTGGATCCTGATTATATCTATCAGGCATGGGTTGTACTTCTCCTTCTACTGTTTGAAAACTATCACCAACAATTAATAAATCTGATTCTTGGTCTAATAATGATATATTACCTTGAGTGTGACCTGGAGTATGAATAACCAGTAATCCCTCATATACTTGGCCATCTTTTAGAAGATCGTGGATCTTAACTTTCACTTGTTCATATATAGGCTCCACTTCTAACTCATGACACGCAATCCTTGGTTCTCCAATAATTTCTTCTACACTTGGTAATCCACCAATGTGATCAATATGACTATGAGTAATAATAATTGTTTCTATATCTTTTGGTTTATATCCACAAGTTTTTATCTCCGTTATGAGGGTCTTAGCGGAATTTTCCATGGCAGTGTCAATTAAAATTAATCTATTTGCGGATAATAAAGCTGTATGGCTCATTGTGTCTAGTACATATGCATTTAATCCGATTTTTTCCATCTAAAGGCACCATAATTAAATAAAGAATGTTAAATAAAAAAATTCCTTCCTGTATGGCATAACATCTCTGCTTTTTTATTTTATTATATTAATCCAGTAAACTTAAATGCCACAAGAAGCTGGTTATATACTGCAGATTATCAATCAGATGATTATTGAATGAAATCATACTTTTAAATAGGATTTATTTTGATTTTTTTTTCCAATAAGTGGGTTTAGATCGTAAAATTCCAATTGTTGATGCTATTGGGAGAATTAACTCTATACCAGGGAAACTAGTGGTTTTTGACTCATTAAACATAGATATTGGAATTGTAGTATCAGATTCTATTGGTGAATAATATATAGGTAGAGGGACATCGACATATGGTGTGTCATTATAACCCCTACTTTCCCAAAATCCCCAATAATCAATTGTTGTTGCATTAACATATGCTACCCACTTAATCCATTTATAACCATAGAATCGGGGGCAAACTAGTCGTATTGGAAAACCATGTTCTTTGGGTAATGCTTCACCATTCATTTCATATGCTAGAATAACATCACCCCAAAACGATTCTTCTATCGATAGACTTGTTGAATAAGCATTGGGGCTTAAATCAGGAGTCTGGAATGTAATATCTTTTACAGAAAAATAATTAATCTTTGCTAAATTTAAAATATAAGACAATCTTACTCCAGTCCAATTAGCGACTCCTGTTAATGATGTAGACCTATATCTATAATCAACACAGGTTAACCTAACAATTTCCGATGTAACAGGCATTTTTTTGATTTCTTCAAGCGTTAAATTTAAAGGATTGGCTACTTCACCTGTAACTACCAATCTATAGCTATTTGGATCAATATTAAAGAAATCTATTGACTCAATAAAGAATTCATCATTTGGGGTAATAGGAATTTCATCATTTCCCTTAACATTTATCTGAAAATTACCAAAGGCATGTAATAGTAAAAAACTAATTACAATGAATTTGTATTGTCTCATTGACATCTCTCTTAAAATTCACTCTGGAATTAAAGATACATTCAGTTTTAAGTTTTACTTATAATTGTTCATTAGTCCATAAGATCACAATAGTTATTTAAGATCGAAAGAAGAGAAAAAGAAATATTTTACCAGAAATATACTAAATTGATTAAACCAGTCAGATTATAATCGAATCATTGCTTAACCTATACAAAAACCTTGAAGAATACATTAGGTTGATTTTAAATCTAGAATATAGGAGTTCTTCCTCTAGTTCATCAAATTTTCATGTCCACAATTATCAAAGTCGGAGAGGAGGAGTTTCTTTTGGTACAGCCTTAATAAGTTTATATTCTCCCGAACCAAGCCCTGCAGCTTCACAAAATTCGAATAAACGACTAGTTTTGAATTTTTCCTCACCAGGGGCTACACAAACAAGTTGCTCTGCTTCAGTACCAGGTATCCCTGAAGTTTCGTTGACGAGATCTAATGTCGCTCTATCTGCAGCAACAGGATCTTTAGATAATATAAATCCTACATTAGGTACGATAGGAACGCTATTGATTGATCTACAATCACATCCAGTTACAATATCATAAGCTGAGTTTAAACAAGTGAAATTTTCTTTTCCTACCACTTTCAAAGTAGCTTTAGTTAAATCAACAATAAATTTCTGGAGGAGTTCTTCGGAATGTTTTCCAGAAGGCTCTATTGCTTTTAGAGGGCATAAACTCTTGCAATTTCCGCAAAGCAGACAAAATTCTTTGTTGATCTTGGCCTTTCCATTTGAAACATTAATTGCACTAGGAACAGGGCATTTACTGAGACATTTCTTACAACCATCACATTTCTCTTCTATTACAATAAGAGGAGGATCAAAGTGGGCCATATACTTCCCAGTTTTCGTAGTGCATCCTATACCTAGATTTTTCAGAGAAGCAGCGATAGATTGACCACGTGTATAGGGCGAGTGTCCTTTGAAATGGGATACACTAACCACATGATCTATTCCAACAAGCCCTCGGGCAACCCAAGCTTTTTTGAGGACGTTATGATTTGGGATCTCAATTTCTACTCCATCTACTCCCCAAAAACCATCTAAAATTATTAAGGGTGCTCTTAAAGAGCCAATAGTTAATCCATGCCAAGTTGCAGAGTCAATGTAATGAGCTGCAGACCTCTTATGATTCATATATCCATGACCTGTAGTTTCTGCAAGGAAAGGTGTCCCCCCTGCTTTGCGAATGATTTCGATAATGGTTCTATACACGACTGGCCGTATGACATATGTGTTTCCAGGATCTCCAAAATTGGTTTTGATGCAAACCAGGTCTCCTTTACTGATTTTTTGAGAAAATTCAGCATTCTGAAAGATCTTTCGTATTTTTTGGATAATACTACCACTTCTATCGCTTGCATCCCGCTTAGATAACCATGCAGGGGAAAAAAATACGTCATGTGTCAATAGATTTACTCAACCTAGAAAAATTATTAAAATTTTAGGATTTTTATAAAATAATAAAGTTTTTTTAAAAATTTTTTTAGAATTTTTAATAGCTTGTTACAATGATCTAAGAAAAGAAATACAGACTAATAATAATAAACCTAAAAAAGGTCGATCAGAGGTTGCAGCTATAGATCTGGTATGTTTTTAATGATTAAATAAGCTATATATGGAATTTTATGTAAAGAATTTAGTAAGAGGTCATATAATTCTTTGGAGAAATCTAAAATGCTTGAAATAAGTAGTAATGTAAAAAAATTCCTTGAAGAAGGAAGGTTATTACGAATTGCATCAGTAGATAAAAATGGTTCACCTTGTATTGCTCCATTCTGTTATTGGATTCAAGATGAAATGGTGTATATATTAACAAGACCTGAGACAAAAACTGCGAGAAATCTTCGGAGAAATCCAGAAGCAGCCATTCTGGTGGATTATTATGATGAAGATTGGAGTCAACTCAAATTCTGCATGATTAAGGGAAAAACGACTCTAATTGAAAATAAGGAAAATATATTGAAGTATTATTCAATTAGAGGGAAAAAATATCCTCAACAGGGTGATCCAACTGGTAAAATACTGATATTAATACAATTAAAACCTTCGAAAGTTGTGACACTAAGACTTTAACTAATTTCTATAAGTAAGTTTCTTCATCATAATTCGCGATTTAAATTTCCTTTGGAAATAATCGCGAATCCATCCAATATGACAGTAGGATTCCTCGTAGATGTATCAATATGAGAAATGCTTTGTATCTTTCCCCCAAAGTGAGTATTACCTCCTAATCCTATATGAGCAGATCCTTGTACTCTTTCATCTTCAATCAATTCCCCAATGTAGGTAGCTCTAGCATTTGTTCCACAACCAACCTCACAAATTTTCCATGAATTATCATCACCAGCAGATAAAATCTTTTGGAATTGATCAGCTTGCTCTGAATTGCTTACTATTTTTGCTACACCTTCAGTCACCTCAATAGTTATTGGTGGATCAACTAAACCTAGTTTAGCAGCGCTAGCATTTATAACCCACGTTCCTTCTGCTTGATTCTCTTCTAAAGCGACAGCAACTACACCTGAAGGATGTGATGTGATTTTTCCCTTTTCTCTACAGAGGCCATCAAAATAAAAGGCTTTATTGCCACTCGGTCTAAAATAAATGTCTGTTCCAGAGTCGCTCTTGATGTTAATTTCTTTTGCTTCAGAGAACCTATCAGCTACTTTCCGTGTAAGCTTTGAGAGTTCATTATAATCGATATCTATACAACGTCTAATCATATTCTCATCGGCTTTAACCATTGAAAGAATTCGAGAACCTGCTTGTGTAGCGATGACGCGAGATTCTCCAGGGAAATAATCAGAAGTACATATTACAATTAAATCAGCTTCATTCATTACTTGTTGATAAGACTTCGATATCCCTTTCTCTTTCAAGAGATTTTTTTCCATTATAATCAATAATGGTCTAGCCTGCAATTTTTCTATAGCCTTAACTATGGATAAGGGAATCTCAGAGGTTTGTTCAAAATCCGACATTACTAAAACTGATTCGTTGGGCTGAAGATTAGCACACTGTTTCAGGTTTGATTCGAAAATTTCGACTAGCGTTTTCAATTCTTTTTATCTCCTAGGTTGGTAAAACTAAGTTCTTTGTAAAGGATCTTATATCCTTAACTTGTTCTAGGTCTTGAATTATCTCGTATATCTTCTCAATCCGATTGTAATCTAAAACTCCTCGGGATAAGCTCGCAATTTTTATTTTAAGGTCATCATCAGACATGGGAACTGTGGGATCTCCCTTTGGGGACATTACTGTTGACTCCAAATATCGTCCATCCTTTAGTTTTACACCTACTGTCGAAGGCCAAGTACCCCCCTCTATTGTCCTTGTTGAATACATTTTTTCGAATTCTTCGTCCACTGCTACTTTTGTTTTCTTTAAAAGTGCTACAATCCTAGGATCTTGCAACTTTTCTGACCATTTAATAGGAAGATCAGGTTTACCATCTACTAAAACTGTTACTGCTTGATATGGATGACTGAATATCGCATTAACATGAGAGTAAAACTTGAATGCAGACCTTCTTGCAGAATCAGAGTTCAACTTGATTATTACTTCATTAATTTGCTCAGAATTAACCTGATTATCATGGACCAAGTTCAAAGCTGCTTCAATAGTCGAGTGCAAAAATTTACAGGCTGGCCAAGGTTTAAAATAAGTTTCCATTATTTTGAAACTTTCAGGTGAACCTAAGTTCTCCAAGAACTCATCCCAATTGCAATTATCTGAAATAACTTTACCAACAGCTCTTTTTCCTTCTAATATATCTTTAGAGCCTGTGATTCCATATTTTGCTAGGAATGCTGCCATTACAGCTCGTCTAGATTCTTGTCCACAGACAAGATCCTTCTCATTTCCTCCACTTATTGTATATTGTGAACCTACGATCTGTGCTGATGCAGCTAATCCCATTGCACCCGAAATTTGTTCAGCATTCAACCCCAGAAGTTTCCCCGCAGGAATAACACTCGAAAGAGTAGAAAGTACGACAAACATAGGGCTCCTCTTTGTCGATGCAGCTTCAGCTGAACGAAATAGGACATAAGATAATCTAATATATGCCTCATAACCGAGAACAACCGCTGTTAGAAAATCTTTCCCACTTGCTGCCACACTTTCTGCTACTGAAAGAGCTACTGGAACTACACGATCATTGATATGCCCTCCCATATAGTGTCCATCGCTTGAATCTAGAAAGTTAGACAGTACACTATTTGTAAAAGCTGCATCTTCTGCACTGGTTTGTGTACCTGCACCTAGAATCGTTGCTTCTTCTTTGGCTACTTTTGCACGGGCGTAACTTATAAGGCTCTTAATCATTGGATGATGAGTCCCATATCCTGACAATGCGATACCAGCAAAATCAAAAACAATACTTTTAGCTCTTTTTACAGCAGATTGTGGTAGGTTATCAAAGTCTGTTTCAATTACATATCGTGCAAATTTCTCCCCTAATGTAATTTCATTTTTATCCTCAATCATTATCTCATCCCATCTTTCAGCTTTTTCTATCCTACAACTTGTTTGATAATTTTAAGAGCGTTTTCACCAATGATTTTCTTGATGTCTGAATCTGAATATCCATGTTTTACCAATCCTCTTACTATATTTTCCCATTCATCTGGTGCTTCTAATCCATAGATGTATGGTGCTACTAAAACCATACCGTCTCGTTTCCGATTAAGACCTTTACTTTTTTTATCCATTTCTTTATGATTTTGAACTTGGTCATCGAATACATTATCTAAGCCAATCATCATGTGGTTTGTACCTACTAAATCGGCAACATAATCAATATGATTCAAATGATCCTCAATACTCTGTTCGAGTTTGCTAGACAATTGATTAGGGATAGCAGAGATGCCAATCATCCCACCCTTCTCAGTAATAGCTTGTAGCTCCTCATCGGTTCTTAATCGTTTTACTTGTGGGTTTAAAGCACGGGCTCCAGTATGATTAAACAGGCAGGGATCTTTGGAATGCTCAATGGCATCCAGTGAGGTCTGGATCCCACAATGACTCAGATCAATCAGGATGCCAGCGCTATTCAGGCGTTCTACTAATTCCAACCCCAAATAGCTAAGTCCTGCATTGGTTTTTTCCGCACACCCGTCGCCTATGTAGGTTCGAGTATTAAATGTGAGAAGGATCATTCGGAATCCTAAGCCATAGGCTACATCTACCAGGTCGAGATTTCGTCTGCCGCTCCACGGCTCAAGCTGATATAAGATAGCCTGTATGCCTTCCTTCTTCGCTTTTCTGATGTCTGCGGCCGTAAATGCTGAGACTAAACCTGGTTCTTTCTCAACGATGCTACGATATTGGCCAATGATGGCCGTAGTTTCCGTAAAATCTTCCGCCAGGCATGGCACAGCTTCAAAGCCTGCATTAATCCCAGACTGTTTAACTCTCTCACTAATTTCTGGTGTCCATTTAAAGTGAATGCTCCCAAAAAAGTGAGTATGCATATCGATAGTATAATTTTTCTCGAAAATCTCTTTTACACGTTCGATTTCCACTGAATCTAATTTAATGAATCTCTCCTCACGAGAGAGCTGCAAATATTCATTTCTAGGTAATATTTTTATTCACCTTTCTTTCCTTACAAGTCTTCTTATAAGATTTGATAGCTAATAACTTTTCAACAATATTACGATGTTTTATTAAATTTTTCTAAATTTTAAATTGATTTAGATTTACTCATAGACTATTCGGGGATCTAACCATCCGTAAATGACATCTACAATTAGATTAACTACAGTGAAGATAAGAGCATACCAAAGAATCACTGCTTGTATAACAGGATAGTCTCTAGTGTGAATTGAATCTATCATATATTGTCCCAAGCCATTGTACTCAAATACCTTCTCTACAATAATGGAACCTCCTAACATAGAACCAAATGCAACTCCTGCTACTGTAAGAACCGGAATCATTGCATTCTTTAATGCATGATAAACAATTACTCGTGGTCTAGGTGCTCCTTTTGCTCGTGCCGTTCTGATATAATCACTAGTCAAGACCTCTAACATAGAAGAACGGGTTTGTCGTGCAATAACAGCCATTAGAAATGCTGAAAGAGTGACCGCTGGCATAACTAGATGCTTGATGCAATTTAATAGCTCATCGAGAAATTCTGATAGTGTTGAACCCAGAGGATAAATTAATCCTGGAATAAGAGAAAATAGGTGAGTATAATTGCCAGTACCAACCGCGGGGAGTAAATTTAGCTCAACAGCTAATATCCACATCATCATCAGGCCAAGCCAGAAAGCTGGAGCAGATACACCTACCATTGACCCTATCATTGCAAAGTTGTCTATTTTCGAGTAAGGCTTTACACTAGAAATAACCCCTGCAAATCCGCCGACAAGTATAGCTATTAAACAGGCCGAACTTGCCAAAAATATTGTGTTGGTAAATCGTGGTAGGATTTCTTCAATAACGGGTCGGCCAGTCCGAATTGACTTTCCAAGATCCCCGTTTAAGATATTTACTAAGAACCTTAAAAATTGCTCATGAATTGGATCATTTAATCCCCATCTTTCACGAAGGTAATCAACTTGCTCTGGTGGAGCATCTTCCGGAACAAGAAGGAGGGCAGGATCTCCAGGAATTAATCGAATCATGAAGAAAACAATGAAAGAAACTGCTAAAAGAACTGGAATTACTAAAAGTAGCCTCCTAATCAAAAAAGATACAAATGACATTATTCACTCACCATTCTTGGATCGAAGGCATCTCTGAGGCCATCTCCGACTAGGTTGAAAGCTAGTACAGTAATCATAATCGCAAGTCCAGGAAACAAAGATAAATGGGTTGCTCCTGCCAATAAATATAGTCTTCCATCACTTAACATGACCCCCCATTCTGGTGTAGGTGGTTGGGCTCCAAGGCCTAAATAACCTAGTGCTGCTGCTGAGAGTATTGCACTAGCAAAATTGAGGGTTGATTGGACGATAAGAGGAGCAGTGGCATTAGGTAAAATATGCAATAAAATAATCCTCCAGTCTCTAGCTCCCACCATCCTTGCTGCTTCAACATAATCGTTTTCTTTTATTGAAATAACTTGCCCTCGAGTTAATCGTGCATACACTGGTATTAAAGCAATACCAATAGCAACCATTGCATTTTGTAGTGATGGGCCTAAGATTGCAATGATCATTAGTGCTAATAGAAATGCAGGAAACGCCATCATAATATCTATAATCCGCATTAGAAGATGATCAACCCACTTACCAAAATAACCAGAAATGGATCCAATAAACATACCAAAAATTAGAGCAATAGAAACAGAAACGAATCCAATTGTAATCGAGATTCGACAGCCAACCATAATTCTGCTAAGGAGATCCCTTCCAAGTTCATCGAGTCCTAAGAGATGTTGCGCAGAAGGCTTTTCAGCTCTGCGATCTAATCGTTCTGAGGTTGGAAGATGTCCATATGGATTATAGGGTGCTAATAAAGGGTGTCCCCAAGGATCTAAAGCAAAAACAGCAATAATAAAAATTATCACAAGAACAATAAATCCAAATAATGCGCGCCTATTCTTCTGAAATTTATACAATGTCAGAGGTAACCTTGAAGTCTTCGGTTTTTTTTCTAGGACATTATTTTTCTCAATCAATTTTCTTCACGTCATCTTTGATGATAATTCTTATTTATTCTTTTTTTATCTATTCAGTCAATCCCAATCTTTTTCTAAAGCCCAACAAGAAGCAAAATGTTTATTTCCTACATTAACAGAAGGTGGTTCTTTTTCACTACATACAGGTTTTGCTAGCCAACAACGAGGATGGAATCTACATCCTAAAGGAGGATTTGATGAACTAGGTACATCTCCCTTGAGTATAATGGGTTCTTGTTCATATTCAGGGTTTGGTTCTAAAATTGCCGACATTAATGCCTTTGTATAGGGGTGTGCTGGTTCTTGGTAGATCGTTTCTGTATAACCTTGTTCTACTATTTTACCAACATACATTACACATATCCTATCACTCATATATTTGATTACTGCCAGATCATGAGAGATAAATAAGTAAGAAAGACCGAACTCTGATAATAGTTCTTTGAACAAATTGAGGACTTGGGATTGAACTGAAACATCTAGTGCCGAAGTTGGTTCATCAAGAACTATTAAACTTGGATTTAAGGCAAGCGCACGTGCTACACAGATCCGTTGACGTTGTCCTCCTGAAAACTCATGAGGAAAGCGATTGAGGTGCTCTTCCTTTAAACCTACTTTTCCTAATAGGTCTACAATTCTGTTTTTGCTCTCATGCTTAGAACAATACTTATTAATGATAAGTGGTTCCCCTACTATTCTTTTCACTGTCATTCGAGGATTCAATGAAGAAAAAGGATCTTGAAAAACCATCATCATTTGTCGTCTATGCTTTCTCAATGCGTCTTTCTTCATTTTCGTTATATCTTTTCCATTGAATAAAATTTCTCCTGATGTTGGATTCTCTAACATCAGAATAACCCTACCAACCGTTGTTTTTCCACACCCTGACTCCCCTACTAATCCTAAGATCTCCCCTTTTTTGATGTCAAAGCTGACATCATCAACTGCTTTTACCCAGCCCACTGTTCTTTTTAAGATTCCTGCCCTGATTGGAAAATAGGTTTTTAAATGACTAACCTGTAATAAGATTTCTTGCAAAATATAACACCTTTTTTCATATATACGTATATATCCAATATTAAGGCCAGAAACATCTTATATACTGACTAATGATATTTGTTGCAGGCAACAAAGTGCCCTTTATCTATTTCGATAAACTTAGGTTTACTTTTTCCGCATTCTGAACCCCTCTCTTTGCAACGAGGGTGGAATCTACATCCTGTTGGAGGATTTATTAGATCTGGTACCATCCCAGGAATTGTATTAAGTTTTATTCCTCTCTCTCCTCCTAATCGTGGGATACACTTTAATAAACCTTTTGTGTAAGGATGAATCGGATTTCTAAAGAGGGATCTAAGGTCTGTATATTCAACGATTGTACCTGCATACATCACTGCAACTTGGTTACACATTGCGGAAATTAAACCTAAATGATGAGTAATAAGCAATAGTGATATTCCAAATTTTTTCCTTAATTTCTTAATTAAAGATAATATTTGAGCTTGAATCGTAACATCAAGTGATGTCGTGGGTTCATCAGCAATGAGAAGCTGTGGGTTACATGCTAGAGCTATTGAAATCATCACACGTTGTCGCATTCCTCCGCTTAATTGATGTGGGTATCTTTCTGCTACCTCCTCAGGATCTGGGATGCCTGTCAGATCAAGTAGTTCAATAGCATGTTTTTTAGCTTCTTTTTTAATCTTTTCACGTTCAGATTTGGGCATATCATCATATTTAGACAAAGAAGGTGTTTCATTTCCATTTATTTCTGGATGAAGTAAGATAGCCTCTGTGATTTGATCTATTATACGAATAACAGGATTAAGTGATGTCATTGGCTCTTGAAATATCATAGATATCCTTTTGCCTCTTATTTCTCGTTGCATGTACCTCTCATTTTTCTTCAATAGATCTTCACCATTGAACCAAACTTCACCATTAACGATACGTCCTGGAGGTCTTGGAATCAGCTGTAAGATCGATAACGCTGTGACGCTTTTACCACAACCTGTCTCCCCCACAAGACCTAGTGAATCATTCTTTCCCATTATCTCTAAGTTTATACCGTCTAGTGCCTTAACTACTCCAGTATATGTGAAAAAATGCGTGGAAAGATCTTTCACCCTTAATAATGGCTTATTTTCATCCATTAGATATACCTGCGATTCTTACTTACGAATGATTATCTTTTGTTAGTTTTATTATTTATTTTTGTATTCTTCTCCTTATATGGGAAAAATAGAAAATACTTAAACCAATTTGTGGTCCTAATCAATATTTAAATGATTAAATGTGTTTTCAGAGAGATATTACTTCTTTCTCGCTTGAATCCTTTATAATACCTCTATAATTATTAATTTTTCTTATTCAATTCCTTTTCTAGTCTCTAAATTTATACTAATGTAAACTTTCAGTTACATAAGCTATATGTCATATATTATTAGAGCAGAAATGGATTTTTTAAGAGAGCTGAGTACTAGAACGATAACTATAAACTTGGTTATACTATAGTTCCTTTCAATGGTTTTCAATAAAAAACTGTTATCCCCAAAATAATGGGGATAACAAATAGAGGGCGATGAATCGATAGTTTAATCGAGAATCACTTATAGTCCAAATAATGTTTAGCTGATCTATGATTTATTTCCTTAGCTTACGATGGAATCGCTTTCCTAGGCCAGCAGCAAAGATCACTCCGATCAACATGATTTGAAAATCAAATCCAGGAACAGATTCTTTAGGAACGGTATATCCAGCCTCATCTAGGAGTTGTTTAGCCTTTTCAACGTCTTGTGAATAGCTAATATTACCTTGTTGAACCCCGTAAGAGCTGGGAGACATCATAGTATCTATCATGGGTGATCCGTAACCTTCGTAAATTGTTTCAACCATTTTGGTCTGATTAACAGCATAGTTTATAGCTTGTCTTACTTTCCTGTTTTTGAAGATATCAAAATCAAGATTCAAACCAATATGCATCATACGAACTTCAGCGGCTTTGATAAGGTAGACATCAGGATCTGCTATTAATGTAGCAACGGAAGTTGTAGGGACTTGATGTATATAGTTCACATCACCAGCAAGTAACGCAGAAACTCGAGATGTGGAGTCTGTAATCTTTTTCATGATAATTGTCTGGAAAGCTGGTTTTTCACCCCAATAATTCTCATTCCGTATCAATGTAATATGATCCCCTTTAACCCAATCGACAAACTTATATGGGCCCGTACCAGAAGGATCAGTCTGGAAATCTTCTCCAGGCACTGTTTCATTTTCTCTATATAATTCTAAACATTTTGCCTTCGAAACAATCTCTGAGGGCTGATAATTGAAGAAAGGCATTAATGCTGCGAATCCAATGGTCTCGATTTTTACTGTATATGTGTCAACAACTGTAATATTCTTTATAGGACCACTTGGAGGACCGAAGGATGCTTGGGCTAAAGCACCACTATCTGGAGACGATAATCGATCCCAAAGTGTGTATCTTACATCTTCTGCTGTTAACTCACTACCGTCATGAAACTTTACACCTTGACGAATATGGATCGTCCAGTTCTCTGCTTCATTATCAGTTTCCCACGAAGTTGCTAATACTGGTACGACATCCCCAGTTTCCTGATCTAAACTAACAAGAGTCTCTGTTACGAGTCGAATAATACCAAGGTTGGACATTCCTGATGTATGTTGTGGATCGAACTTTGATGGTTCTGTTCCAAGAGAAAGAGTTAAAGTGTCATTTGATGTTGTAGAATAGGCATCAGAGACGATTACTGACTCATCATGCCATGTCGTTAGGCCCTGGACTCCTTGAGCAGCATGAAGATTAGGTTCAATTGCAAGGAAAATCCATGGAGCATCTGTCATAACAATATCATTCATTTCTTTATAGAGTTTCATTAGCTCTGTTTCATCGGATTCTTTCCGAGACTGGACAAATAATTGATCGAAATAAGAATTATTGTAGAAAAGAGGCTCTAATCCTCTTTGAGAGATGAAATTCTTAAGCGCACCATCTGCATTCATCCAGGGGTTCCCGAAACCTACGAACCATGCTTGGTAATCTTCCGTTAACTTTGTTATGTTACTTTCTCTTTGAGCAGCAGAGAAGGAAGCCCAATCCCTAGATTCAATAGTCATTTTGACATCAATGTCAGCCAAAAAGGATTGAACAGTTTCTACTATCTGTTTGTCCATGGCATAACGTCCAGCACCGTAAATTAGCTTAAATTCAAATCGTGACTTTTCCTGAGCTCTGATAGGGATTGCTGAGAACGAAGATAGGACTAAAAGGAGTGCCAAAACTCCAATTTTTAGATATAGATTATTTTTTCTATTTTTTATGAACAACAATTTGTTTTCACCAATTTATTTTTTGTGATTCCTCCATAACAAAAGAAATCGATATTATTGGGAGAACGTTATTTAATTTTCATTATAAGTAAAAAACTTTCCGTAAAGGCTTTTCGATTTATAAAGTAATTAATGGAAAAATTTAAGAAAAAATAAAAAAAATAAATTTTGCCAACATTATCGAACATTAGAGGTATTTAAGGATGATATCTAGAGACAAGTATCTCTCTCTTAGTCCTGAAGAGAGATTTATTCAACTCAGTCCTTCTGAAAAAGAAAGAGCTGATGAACTCTTCTCAAAGAGTATTAAAGTCGATTTGCATACCCACATATTTGGTTCGATCCATTTCGAGTGGAATGCGAATATTAGAAAATTAGTCGAAAATTCTGGAATTGATGGATGTTTTGAAGCTGTTCCATGCTTAAATGAAGATTTTGCCGAGACAACAGCAATAATTGGACGCTATCGTAGTATTGTCGAGAAAGAACCGGGATTAGTGTCTGCTTTTACCGCTGCAGACATCAAAAAGGCTAAAAAGGAAAACAAACAGGCTATTTTGTATCAGCTGGAACCATGGAGTGGCAGACGAAATCTCGACCTGGTAGATGTTGCCTATGGGCTAGGATTTAGAATGATTCTCCTTACCTTTAACACACGAACATACATTGGCGACGGTTGTGGAGAAAAAACCAATGCAGGACTCAGTTACTTGGGCCTTGAGTTAGTAGAACGTTTGAACAACGCTGGAATATTGATTGATCTCAGCCATTGTGGCGTTCAAACTGCACTAGACGCAATTGACCATTCCAAAGACCCATGTCTGTTCAATCATACAGGAGCCCGAGCTTTAAATGAACCAGTTGGGCGATTAAGAACCGATGAGGAATTAAAAGCATTGGTAGAGAAGGGTGGGCTGATTGGTATCTCTGCTATTCCCAACCAATTGTCTAGCAAACCCGAACAGAGTATTGAGGATCATTTAAACCATATTGAATATATTGCGAATCTAGTGGGAGTTGATCATGTAGGAATAGGTTTAGATAACACATTTCATGACCAAGTAGCTTTCCATAGAAAAATGGCAGCTGAAAAAACAGTTAACTTGGAGCGTGCAGGGATAGTCCTTGCAGCGGATTATATTTATGGTCTAGAGTCTCCGAGTGACTGGCCCAATATTATTAGGGGATTAATTAAGAGGGGATACAGTGACCAAGAGGTAGACAAAATAATTGGCGGAAATGCGTTACGAATACTTGAGAAAGTAGTTGGTTAAGGAGGAATATTTTTGATTTCTAGAGAAGAATATTTGAAATTGCCCTTGAAAGAACGTTTTATTAAGTTAGACAAAGTAGAGGAAGAACGAGCCGAAGAATTACACAAAAAATTAATTTCAATAGATATGCATTCTCATATTCTAATGGATAAGTATTTTATCCTAGATCGGATCAAAAATTCAGGAGTTTGCGGCTGGATTGAAGCAATTGCCGGTGTAACTGAAGATTTTCAAGAATCGATGAATATATTAGGGTCTTTTAGAACTAAATTGAATAAACATCCAGAGTTTATGCTCGCTTTGAGAGCGGAGGATTTCAAACGAGCAAAAAAGGAGGGAAAAATGGCTGTAATGTTTCAATTAGAACCTCAAACATTTGGTAAAAACTTGGACAATGTAGATTTTGCTTTTGGATTTGGAGTAAGAATGGCTCTTCTTACATTTAACACTCGAACTTATGCAGGTGATGGATGTGGAGAGCGAACCAATGAGGGATTGTCTTACTTTGGTATAGACTTGGTTGATAGAATGAACAAGGTTGGGATTTTGATCGATCTTTCGCATGTAGGTGTCCAAACTACGCTGGATACGGTTGAAGTATCTAAAAGTCCAGTTATTGCAAACCATGTAGGAGCACGCACATTACATCCTCAATGTAAACGGTTAAAGACTGATGAAGAACTCAAAGCAATAGCTGAGAAAGGTGGGATTGCAGGAGTTTCTGCTATTCCCAATCAACTAAGTAGTGAAGAAGAACAAGGGATAAACGACCTATTAAATCATCTTGATTATATGGTTGACCTGATTGGTATTAATAACGTTGCTATTGGACTTGATAATGTATTCGGAGACCAAGTTGGTTACCATCGTCAACAAGCTAAACAAATCTTTAAACTTTCATACATTGGACAAGGATTAAATGCCCCGTATATGTATGGGATTGAAAATCCAGAGGAGTTTGCTAATATCACTCGGGGGTTAGTTCAAAGGGGATACAGTGATCAGAATATTGAAAAAATTCTCTCAGGAAATGCTCTTTCTATAATTGAAAGGGTTATAGGTTGATCTTTTTGAACTTAAAAGAGGTAGAAATTGATGCCAAACAGAGGTTTTTCACGTGAAGAATATCTAAAACTTCCACAAGAAGAAAAATACATCAAATTGAGCCCATCAGAGGCTGAACGAGCCGAGGAACTTTTTAAAAGATCATTGAAAATTGATTTACATACACATATCTATGGATCAGTAATTTTCGAGTGGAATGAGGAAAAAATGAACCTAGTTCATCAAATGGGCGTTGAAGGCTGTTTTGAAGCTGTTCCAGCGCTTTCAGAGGATTTTTCTGAATCCATGAATCTTCTAGGCAGGTATCTAGCTATCACTGAGAAAGAACCAAGTCTGATGCCAGCTTATAAAGCTAAAGATATACTGAAAGCAAAGGAAGAAGGGAAACAGGCAGTACTTTTTCAATTAGAACCCAATACATTCGGAAAGAACTTAGATAATGTAGATATAGCATATGGACTTGGGATAAGGATGGCTTTATTATCTTTCAATACTAGAAATTATATTGGCGATGGTATTGCTGAAAGAACTAATATAGGCTTAAGTTATTTTGGTTTAGAAATTGTGGATCGTATGAATAAAATTGGAATGTTAATAGATTTGAGCCATTGTGGAATACAGACATCCTTGGATGCTATTGACTATTCAAAAGACCCTTGTGTATTTAATCATGCGGGTGCACGAGCTCTAAATCCACCATGTAAACGTTTAAGAGAAGACGAGGAATTACAGGCTATCGCAGAGAAAAAAGGGTTAATTGGCATAAGTGGAATCCCTAATCAACTCTCTTTCGATGTTAATCAAGGAATCGAAGACCATCTTAAACATATTAACCACTGTGTAAACCTAGTCGGTATCAATTATGTCGCTATTGGTCTAGATAACGTATTTCGTGATCAGGTGGCTGGTCATAGAAAAAATGCGGCTTCTAGGAATTTTGATAAATCTGGGATACAGCTTAAAGGTGATTTCCTCTTCGGTTTAGAAGGTCCACATGAATGGAAAAATATAGTTCGTGGTTTAGTCTCAGAAGGATATTCTGATGAAGAGATTCAAAAAATAATCGGGGGGAACGCGCTAAAAATCATTGAAAAAGTTATCGGGTAGTAGGAATTTATTTTCTCCTCCTATCCCAATATAAATTGATAGGAATGTATAATATGCTTCCATTAAACGAATATTTGAAGCTTCCTCTGAAAGAACGCTTAGTTAAACTTGATAAAGCAGAAGAAGAACGGGCTGAGGAATTACACAAAAAAATAGTAACAATTGACCTTCATTCGCACATCCTGCCTGATGAAGACTTCATTGTACCCAGAATAAAGAATTCTGGTGTAACTGGATTCGTAGAGGCTATTGCAGGAATTCACGAAAACTTTCAGCAATCGATGAACGAATTAGGATATCTAATGCAACGTGCAATAAAACATCCAGATTTTATGGTTGCTTTCAGAGCTGACGACTTTAGACGTGCTAAGAAGGAGAAGAAGATAGCTATAATGTTTCAGCTTGAACCTCAGACTTTTGGTAAAGATCTAGAAAATGTAGAAGTTGCCTATGGACTTGGAATTAGGATGGCTCTGCTTACATTCAATACGCGGACATATGCAGGCGATGGATGTGGTGAAAGAACAAATGAAGGGTTATCATATTTCGGTATTAATTTAGTCGAACAGATGAATAAGATTGGGATGCTAATTGATTTATCCCATGTTGGAGTCCAAACAACACTTGACACAATTCAGGTCTCCAAAGATCCAGTAATTGCCAATCATGTGGGAGCACGCGCCTTAAATCCTCAATGTAAACGCTTAAAGACCGACGAAGAGCTCATGGCTCTAGCTGAAAAAAAGGGGATTGCTGGAGTCTCTGCTATTCCCAATCAGCTAAGCAATAAATCAGTGCAAAGTATTGATGACCTCTTAAATCATATTGACTATATTGTTGATTTAATAGGTAATGATAAATGTGCAATAGGATTAGATAATGTTTTTGAGGATCAAGTTGAATATCATCGTCAAGCAGCTAAATCAATCTTCTTTTTGGAACGTACAGGGCAAACCTTAAATGCTCCGTATATGAGAGGAATTGAGAGTCCTGAGGAATGGCCAAATATCATCCGTGGTTTAGTTTCTAGAGGTTATAGTGACCAGGAGATAGAAAAAATCGTAGCTGGAAATGCGATGCATCTCATGAAAAGAGTAATAGGCTAAATTCCCATTTAATGACTCCATCGTGAGATTTATGGAAATCTTTAACTATATTACTAGAAAGAAAAATGAAAGAGGTAATAATATAGATTGAATAAAGATCTTATGCTAATAATTTGGATTGGAACTTTGTATACTACTATGTTGGGTCTACTAAGTCCCACAATACCTTTAGCAGCTACCACATTAGGAGCAACAACAGCTATAGTCGGATTGATTGTTAGCATAAGGATGATAATTCAAACAGGATTTCGGATACCTCTTGGAGAAGGGGCTGATAGGTTTGGTTGGGAGCTCTTTTATGGAGTAACATTCGTACTTGGATTGGCATCAGGAGTAACATTCTTTATCAGTATGATCACACAACAAGTTCTGTTATTTCTACCTGCACAGATGTTTTGGGGAATTACAGCAGCATCATTTCGCGTAACAGAACCTGCATATATCTCAGAAATGGGAAGTGACAGTGAACGACCTACATTATTGGGACAATATTTAACAGTTACAGGATTAGGTCAGTTAGTTGGCCCACCGATTGCTGGATGGTTTATTGATCAAATAGGTTATGAATCCGTCTTTTTAGCTTTTACATGTCTCGCTATGGTAGGATTTTTCTCAACGTTTCCTCTTTTAAAGGAGAATCGCAAAGCACGAGTTCGAGAATTTAATAAAGTAGTCATTCATGAGAAAAAGGGAATTCTGGAGAGTTATTCCAAGGCTATCTGTCTTTTTCGAAGCAAAAGAAACATAAAACTAGCAACCATTGGATCTTTTCTCATGTCATTAAGCTATGGTGTGGTAGTTTCATTTCATCCTTTATTTCTCAAGGGATTAGGATTGGCTTCTTTAGAAATAGGTAGCCTCCTTGCCGTGAGAGACTTTTGTGCAATAATTAGTCGTCTATTAACAGTGAGAATTGCTAGGTTGATAGGCTATAGAATGAATATGATTTTAGGGGTAACTTGTGTGGGTATAGGTATTACCGCTACACCATTAATCACAAACCTATTATTCGTGACAATCCCCCTTTTAGTCGCAGGATTCGGCTTTGGTATCATGTTTCCTTCATTAATAACTCTTGTGGCAACAGATACAAAACGAGAAGAGCGAGGATTAGCAATGGGAGTATTTGGTACCGGAATAGCTACTGGTTTCGGGATTGGTTCCATTACATTTGGTATTATTGCAGATACCCTTTCAAATCTAAATTTAGCATTTATTCTAAGTGGTTTATCTACACTGTTTGGAGTTTGTTTGATATTTGGTTATTTATTTTTTAAGAGAGATCTTAAAAGATAAGAATAAGACATTATTATTATTAAAAGGCTTGAATAACTGATGCAATTAAATGTAAAAAGATTACCAGAAAAAAATTTTCCATGGGCTGTGGGAATCCTTATTTTCAATCAGGTGGAAGTTTTAGATTTTTGTGGTCCTTTTGAAGTATTTTCTGTTACTAGATTCTTGGATGAAGAATATCAACGAACTGAGGTATGTCCATTCACTGTAAGGTTAATATCTGAAAATGGTGGCTTAATTCGATGTCGTGGCGACTTAAAAGTCAATGTAGATTATGATTTTAATAATCATCCTGAATTCGATCTTGTTCTGGTTCCTGGAGGATGGGGAACCCGAAAAGAAGTTCAGAACCCTGTTCTTATAGAATGGCTAAAGACTC
>JAEOUE010000338.1 GCA_016839515.1 Candidatus Hodarchaeum mangrovi | reverse complement strand
GTAAATCAAGGTATTATTCCTGGAATTCAGGAAGCAGGAGAGTTATGGAAGCGAAATGAATACTTTCATACAGATATTATCTTATGTGCTGAGGCATTCCGCCTTGCTATGGAAATTATAGAACCAAAATTGTCAGATGGAGAGAAAGGCACTTCGGGTAAGATCATAATCGGGACTGTAGCAGGAGATATGCATAATTTGGGTAAAATTATGGTGAATGCAACCCTACGCGGTGGAGGATTTGAAGTTATTGATCTCGGGGAAGATGTGGCACAAGATACTTTTATACAAAAGATACGAGAATTAAACCCTAATATTTTGGGTTTAGGGTGTTATATGACTACTACTATGTTAGAAATGAAAGATATAATCGATAAACTTAAAAAAGAAGGTTTAAGAAATAGTGTTAAAGTAATGATTGGTGGAGTCCCAATTACGCAAGAATATGCTGATGAAATCGGTGCGGATGCTTGGGGCAAAGATGCATTTGATAGCGTAGAAAAAGCAAAGAAATTGATGGGGGTGTCCTAAAGTGGCTCAAACAGGAGAAGTTAAAAAGGATTTAGGCAGTTTAATTTCAAGAGGAGGAAAAGAATCAATATCAATTTCAGCTCAATGTCATGATCATGTCATGTATCTTACTAAATCACCAGCTAAAAAATTTTTTACAGATTTTGAATTTAATTTCGAAATGGGTGAATTAGTAGGACGTTATTATAATCTCGATAGTCCAGCTGGAGGTTTTGATTTATACGATCTTGAAGTAGAAGCATTAGGTGGAAAATTAATTTATGGTGAAAATTCAATGCCTACTATTGATTTTCGTTATCCATTAATTAAGACCCCAGAAGATCTTAAAAAATTAAAAATGAAAAAAGTCGATTTCCATACAGCTGGTCGATACCCGTCATTATTAAAAGGAGGAGGCATAGCACAAGCTGGAATGGCGATGGTTTCTTTTTGTTCACCCTTTAGCTTAGCCGTAGGATTGATGGGTTTTCCAGCACTTATTAAAGCGATGAGAAAACAACCAGATTTTGCACATGAGGTATTTAAATTTGTTGTCGATGATGTGTTAACATCTTCTATTGAAGTTCAACATGATGTTTGTGATGGTCTTATGGGATTAGGAGCTGATGCTTGGTGTTGTGTACCAAATTTATCTCCGGATGAAATGAAAGAATGGGTTGTTCCTTATAATCAAAGACTTGAGAAGAACGTTAAAAAATTCGGAGTGCTAATTATGAATGTAACTGGGGATTATTGTGAAGAAAGGATAGAAAAATTTGATCCTAAAATCCTTCATGACAGTTTTGATGTAGAAATTGCCAGCATGGGAGGAACTCCCTCCTTATTTTTGGCTATGGGGCGATGGCACGAATATCCCCTTGAAGCAGTTCTTGATTACACAGAAAAATTCCGCAAGGAAGGAAAACCTGTGACAATAACAATTGGTATTAATGCCCGATTGCTGCGTGATGGTCCAGTTGATAAAATTGTCAACACGGTTAAAAAATATATTGATACATTTGCTCGCGATCATAATTTAAGTATTTTCCTTGCAAATGTTCCAGCTGATACTCCTTCGGAACATATTCACGCTGCTGTTGCAGCAACTCATACATATGGGAAATTCCCTATAGCAGATAACCTTGATGACGTAAAATTTGTGCTTCCAAAGAAAGAATCCTTTGAGGAATGGAAAAATACCGCAGAGGCGAAGAAAAAACCTCCAAAAGAGCCAGAAAGAAGGGGGCTCGCAGCAATCCTATGGCAGCAAATGAGCGCAATAAATAATAGTAGCAAATTTAAGGAACAATATGCTAATGCAAAAATGAGCTTCTTATATCATCTAACCGATCAAAGATACAGCGCTTTAATTTCAGTAGAAAATGGGCGATTGGATGTGCAACATATCATAAATGATAAAGAAACGTTAGAAAACCTAAAAGTTGATGCATCGCTTTCTTGTACAGCAGGATTGTTTTTTGATTTTTCAGCAGGGAAAATTTCTAAAATCGCAATGATAGGAAAAATGCTTACTGGGAAATTGAAGATAAAAGGAATGAAAAAAATGCAAGAGTTAGCCACTATTATGGCACTATTAAATGAATGAAATTAAAGATTTTCCAAAATTTTCTTAAATTTAATTAAATCTTTTTTTTATCTTAACATTTATAACATTAATAGAAAGTTAATCATCAATATTTGGAATATCTTTGATTGATGTAAAATCTCCCTTCATTACATTATTAAGCATATTCACTGCGTTATCCCAAATATCATTTAAAATTTCCCTTAATTTAAGATAGTTTTCTCGATTATGTAACTTAATTATAATAGTCTTGATATCATTATGGATTGAAACATCCATAGGTATATCTTCTTTCATTTTTCCGAACATCTTAAACATTACGATAATTTCTTCAGGATCAGCTAGATTTCCCTGAACATGAGATTTAATATTTAAGGAAACAATTAGTTTTGATTCGTCAAAATCAAGTTCAATCGCTTTCCTTAACATATCTTTCAAGAGTGGCATAATTTCTTCCATTTTTATTCTCCTCCTATTATTTTTTTCTCTTTCTTTATTATTGGTATATCAATATATGATGCGTATAAGCTGTTACGCGATACGCTTATTACTGGTCTTCCCTCCACTGGATATCTCTTAAAAGTATCTTTATCTTCCCCTGCTATAGCGATTCTGATTTTATGTTCTTTTTTAATAAGTACAGAAGTAGCATGCATATTAAATTTAACTTCTGTGATTTCTCCAGGAACCATCTTCTCTGCATCATCTTTAGTAAAAGTATGATATGGAATAAGCATTTTAAAAGGAGGTTGCTTATTCGAAACTTTTCTATGGATGAGTCTAAATTCTCCATCGGTAATATATGTAACATTTCCATGTTCATCTATATCTTCAAGATATACAAAAATCGCTCCATCTTCATGGGTAGATGATAAATAAAAGCTCACAATTGGCTGTCCCGTAATTTCAATATCATCCATAAATTTGGGGCTATCATAATATAAAAGTTTCTCATCCATGCGTACTCTGCCATCATATGTAATAGGCATTCCTAATAAAGCCCACCATCGATTATTCCTTCCTGTAGTCGCTCTATAATTAATCTTATAATCATCCTTTCCAGAAGATTGATTTGGTTTTTCACTTGTTAATGAGAAATTTTCCGAGAAATACCATCGTTGATACACATGTCCTTTAGGAGGCCATACTGAAGTTTTTTTCCACTTTTCTTCTTGAAGAGTATAATAATATAAAATTTTGTCACTCAAACCATCACCAAATATACATTTATCAAAGAAATTCATCCATGCATGTATTCTTTCTCGTGGAGAAGGACAAACTACTTTTCTTTTAGAAAAAAACTGATTTGCTTCTTCACGAGCTCCATGATTCCAATCACCTAGAATAGCGATAAGAGCATTATTATAATTTAAAAATCGATGAATTATTGAATCAACATATCCTGAATCGTACCAAGAACACCATGCTAAAATTGGAACGCCCGCTTTCTCAATTAACTTTTCACGTTTGAACACGCTTACATCATAAATAGAGAAGCCTTCTGGAAGCTTTTCGTCTCTATAATCTTTATCAATAGTGTTTTCGTGAACATATTGATTTGATTTATGACCCTCTACTGCTTCTTTTAATAGTTTCTGTTCAGAATCACCATCCACTGGTTGAACACTCTTTACAAATAACCACGCTTCTGGCATAATTTCTCTGAAAACTTTGGGATTATTTAGATCAAGATTTCTTCCAAGAAAAGACCAAACTTGCATAAACGCGTTATCATATACACCTCCTGGAAAAGCTACATCAGTATAAGGATCCCAAAATCCATGACCCGGCATCACTGCTTTAACCGCAGGATGACAATTCGATGCTAATAACTCTGCAGTTGTTCCTGTATATGAAATTCCTTTACTTACTACATTCCCATCCGACCAAGGTTGAGAAGTAATCCAATCTACAATATCTGCACCATCCTTTACCTCTTCATCGGAAAATGGGATAACTCTCGTACCAAACGATGCTCCCGTTCCTCTTACATCAGTTATAATATAAGCATAACCTCGACTCGTAATAATTTCGGAATTAGGGATATCAGTAGTTAATTCATCCAGTATCCATCTAAAAGGGATTCTTAGTTTACGAGCACGCCAATATCTCGTTTGAGTAAGTACTGTAGGGATTTTTGAACCCTCTGATAAATTCTTAGGAAGAACGACTGTAGCAGCAATTTTTGTCCCATCTCTTACATTAATATGAAGGTGTTGAACCTTATACTCCCCAGAATATTTTAGTTTTGGAATTTCTC
>JAEOUE010000337.1 GCA_016839515.1 Candidatus Hodarchaeum mangrovi | reverse complement strand
TTTACCCTCTATGGTTTTTGGTCTTTTTATATTAAAAAATTCTAAAATTGTTGGTACAATATCAATAGTTTGGACTAAAGCTTTCCGTCTTACATTTCTCTTTTTAGATCGAGGATCCCATATGAAAAGAGGAATTTGTACAATTTCATTATAGGCAGGTTGGATAGCTTTTGCCCACCAGTTTTTCTCCCCTAAGAGGAAACCATGATCAACATTTACTATTAGCATCGTATCTTCCCACATGTTTTTTTCATCCATTAAATCTAAGATTTTTCCTAAATAATTATCACACATACTGACAGAAGCAGCATATTCCTTTCGACAGTGTTCTACCTGTTGCGGTGTTTCTGTGACTATTCCATAGTTAGGCCAATCGAAATGGGGGCCGGAGTAGTCATGTTTATAAAGTGCTTTATAGCTTTCTTGGGTAAAGAACGGTTCATGAGGATCAAATGTCTCAATCTGTAAGAACCAATTATCTTCACTGCAATTCGTTTTGATAAATTCAATTCCTTTTTTAAACGTTTTTGCTTGAGGTTGGTCTTCTTCAAGACGCATGTATTTTCGATTAACCCAATCTTGACGCCAAGTAAAACTTCCTTCGCGCATTGTCTTGACATGGGTTGGAATCTCTGGATCTTTTACTTCTCCCTTCCATGCATCACCCTCATGTCCTCGAACAATTTCCCAGGTACTATAGCGATTGTGATAATTTAAACCCCCATCCTGCCAATAATGATAATGATCACTTACAAGATGCGTATAAATTCCTTCTTTTTTCAATATTTCAGGCATTGAGTCATCGAATGGCTCCACGGGTCCCCAACTCCTATGTAAAAAGTTATATCTGCCTGTATGAAGCTCTCTTCTTGCGGGCATACATGGTAGACTTCCAGCATAGCAATTATCAAAAATGACAGTCTTTTCTGCTAATCTTTTAAAATTTGGGGCATGTACCCAATCACAACCATATGGCGGAAGAAAACGTTTATTTAAGGTATCAAACATTACCATAATAACTTTCATTTTTTACTCCTCAATAACAAATGTAAACTAATTCATAATTTACTTTACTTTATAATTATCACTAACATTATCATAGATCCTATTCAGTTAAAATTTTCATATTACACCATATAAAATGATTATCCTCGATTTTAATTTTATTAGGTGTTTCAAATTCGCAAGCCTTAGTTCTAGCATCGGATGTACATCTTGGATTGAAAGGACATCCTGGTGGAGGATTAATTGGGCTCGGGACTTCTCCCTTAATGATGAACTTTATCTCATCATTGTAGGGATCAATCTCTGAGCGAGAAGCGAGCAATGCTCGAGTATACGGATGAGTTGGATTCTTAAAAATTTGGTCTACAGTCCCAATCTCGACAAAACGTCCCAAATACATTACAGCAATACGATCTGCAATATGATTAACCACAGATAAATTATGTGTAATAAATAAATAACCATAACCGTACTTTTTCTGCAATACTTTTAATAAGTTAAGAATTTGTGCCTGTACTGACACATCAAGAGCAGATGTGGGTTCATCAAGGATTATAAGTTCTGGATTAGAAGCTAATGCTCTAGCAATGATAATCCTTTGCTTTTGACCTCCTGAAAATTCATGAGGAAACCTATCTAAATGTTCCCGCTTTAAGGATACTTCTTCCATTAAATTAAGGACATATGATCTTATTTTTGTTTTTTTAGTAATTCCGAGTAGGTTTTTAAGAGGTTCTGCTATAATATCCACAACTTTTAATCTTGGATTCAATGAAGCATCTGGATCTTGAAAAACCATCTGAATTTTTTGTCTTAGATATGATGTAAAGACTTCTGATAATACTTTATTGTCAAAAAGAATTTCTCCCTCTTTCTTTTCTACTAAATTTAAAATCGCTTTAGCAACGGTACTTTTACCGCATCCACTTTCTCCTACCAATCCTAAGGTTTCTCCAGTATTTATATTAAAAGATATACCATCAACAGCTTTAACTGCGCCAATCTGTCTTTTGAGAAGTCCTCCTAATAATGGATAATAAACTTTCAAATCTTTAATTTCAAGAAGAGTTTTACCTCTTTCAAGTTCTTTAATTCGTGATAATTCTTCATATCTAATCTTTTTTAAAGCAATGGTTTTAACTACAAAGCTACTGACCACCGCAATTATGAGGTTTAAAACTATAATAATCCCTACATTTTCTGAGATACTTGAGGGAAGCGGAACCAATATTAGGATAACTACACTAGGAACAGTTGAAATAATGTATAGTCGGAATTTTTTTTCAATTAGTTGTGAGCGATCATCCCAGTTAATAATGAAAAACGATATAATAAGCGCTATACCAATAATAGATAAAAAAGCTATTAAAAAGATATAAATTAATATAGCGATTACCAGTTCTACAATTTGAAAAATCATGAATTTTCCTCCATTTTATGTTTATATTTAGAATCATATAGGTGACAGGAGACAAAGTGATTAGCTTCCACTTCAAGTGGTTTGGGAATTACTGTATTACATGGTTCAAAACAAAAATCACATCGCGGATGAAATCGGCATCCTGAAGGGGGATAAATTAAGTTTGGAACCATGCCAGGTATTGTTTCTAATAATTCTCTTCTTTTACCCACAACTGGGATGGATGAGATAAGTTTTTTCGTATAGGGATGATAAGGTTTGCTAAATAAAGTTCTCTTATAACCATATTCTACGATATAACCACTATACATTACAGCAACACTATCACACATTTTAGAGATTATACCTAGATCATGAGTGATAAATAGAATAGAAGTATTATATTTTGCTTTTAGATTTTTCATTAATTGGAGAATTTGATTTTGTATTGTAACATCTAATGCAGTCGTAGGTTCATCTGCGATTAATAGTTTAGGACCACACGCAAGTCCCATTGCTATCTGTACTCTTTGGCGCATTCCACCACTTAACTCGTGTGGATATTGTTCAAAAACCTTTTCAGGGGCTGGAATTCCTAAATCTCTTAATAACTGCTGACTCCAATCTCGGGATATACTAAAAATACTTTTATTTAATTTTGAAGCTTCTATAATTAACTCATCTTCTTTATGGAGAAGAAATACCTCAGAAATTTGGGCTCCAATTTTAAATACAGGATTCAATGAATTTAACGGATCCTGAAAGATCATTGTTATTTCATTTCCTCGATATGGTAATATTTCTCTCTCGGATTTTGCTATTAAATCTATGCTGCCAAACATTACCGTCCCCTTCTCAATTTTTCCAGGGGGTTGAATTAATTGGAGAAT
>JAEOUE010000182.1 GCA_016839515.1 Candidatus Hodarchaeum mangrovi | reverse complement strand
TGGTTAAAAGAGCAAGATATACGACTTGTTTCACTACATGCCTCTGAAGAAGGAAAATCACTTTATATGAACCTAGGTTTTAAAGATAGTAATGAAATGCGTTTAAAGCTTACATGACTGGAAAAAAATTTTTAGGAATTAGGAGGGGAAGAAGAAGCGAAATGGCTTTGAAGAAGGAGAAAAAGGCTAAATATGCAAACAAGACCAGCTATAAAAATACCAATCGGGAGACCAAAATTATCAACTGCTGATCCAGCAAAAGGGAGAATAAAAATTCCAATAAAGGAGACAATTGAAGGCATTAAAGAATAGACAGCATTACGATTGTTCGAAGGAATCAAATCTAGCAAAATTCGCTGCGAAAGTGTTCTACTCACATCAAACACAAGCCCTACAAGGGTAGCAAGGAGGAGGAAGGTCCCAAGTATTCCAATTGGATTAAACTGATTATTAGGGGGGATAAAATGAGTTAAAACAATGAAACTCGGAAAAAATAGGATAATTTGAAGAAAAATAAAGAAATTCAATCGTTTATTTGAGATTTTTTTGATCACATTCGCCATAAAAAAACTCACAGGGATACCAACAAAGAAAAGAACCGTGCGTAACGTACTAGCCAAAATATCAGATCCGGTATAACCAAAATAAATTGGAAAGAGGATCAATGTTCCCCATATCAACCATGTGACATTATAGAAGGATAAACCAATAATAAAGAAGAAATTAACCCTATTTGATAATAAGAATTTAAACCCTCCAACTAGGAAGTTTAAATAATCACGAAGGGATGAATGGGATAAGGTGGTAGTACTTTTCTTATTAAAATCTTTAATAAAAATAACGATGAGAACAACGACAATAAGTGCAAGAATAAATTGAATACGAAAAACAAAAGGACGATCAAAAGTTGTAGAAAGAGCTCCCCCTATGAGAAATGACGCCCCTAAGGAAAGATTTGTCAAAGAACTAATACGGCCCATCGTAAAACCATAAATACGTCTATCTAAATCGTTTTCTCCTACCATTTCACGATAATTATTATCTACCCATGTTTCAAAAGCACCCGAGGATTGAGCATTACCAAATCCGTTAATAATATTTAAAAAAGCAAAATCCATAAAGCTATTTGCCGAAATCAGAAGAAAAAAAGTAAAACTATAACATGAAAATGCAATAGCTAAAACCCAGCGTTGACCAATCCAATCACCAAGCGACCCACTCGGATAATCAAAAATAAGCTGTGTTAATAACATAATTGAGGTACAGGTTGCAGCAAGTGTGTAGCCAATTTTATCGATCGCATAAAGTACACCAAAAGTATTAGATAAACTCATTAGAAAAGAAATCAGCATACCTAAGGTGAGGACTTTGCGTAAGTGAAGCTGGGCTAGACTCGGTAGTTCTTCGGTACCTAACAGACGATTGACGAGCATTTTGAAATCTCCATTAGAAAAACTCAATTACGTGGGAATAAGAGGATCGTGAAGGACACTTCTAAACATGATAGTATTTTTCTCTATTAGGAAGATCGTCTATGATGAGATGATTTATAATCGTTGAATGTGGCAAATATTAATCTAGATCTGAATGGCATATTTTAAGGAGTAATACTCGAAATAATTAGGGGAAACATGAATCATCAAATCTTTAACCAAAAATGTTTTCTATTATTTATTTTGATTCTGAAATTAATTTTTATGTTAGAAAATTAACATTTTCTAAAAATAGGAGTTAGATCTTATGAGTCTTAAATTCGGGATTCAAATTGAACCACAATTAGGTTTTGATTATCAGAATATAGAAAAAATCGCTTTAAAAGCAGAATTACTAGGTTATGTTTCTATCTGGTCAAGTGATCACTTCTTCTTGGACTTAAATTCTGAATCACGTAATTGCCTAGAAGCTTGGACATTATTAGCTGCTTTAGCATCTAGGACTACAAAGTTACGATTGGGAACCCTAGTAACCTGTAACAGTTATCGTTATCCTGCAATTTTAGCTAAAATCGCTGCTAGTGTTGATCATATCTCAAAAGGAAGATTAGAGTTTGGAATAGGTGCTGGTTGGAAGGAGATTGAATATAAAGCTTATGGTATTCCTTTTCCATCAGTTAAAGAACGTATGGATCAATTAGAAGAATCAATTCAAATCATTAAACGATTATGGGTAGAATCGAAGGTTACTTTCGAAGGAAAATATTTTACTTTAAAGAACGCTTTTTCTGCCCCTAAACCTATTCAAAATTTACCTCCAATTTTCATTGGGGGTGCTGGTAAAAAAAGAATTTTACGTATGGTTGCACGATATGC
Organism: Candidatus Hodarchaeum mangrovi; assembly: GCA_016839515.1. Lineage (GTDB taxonomy): Archaea > Asgardarchaeota > Heimdallarchaeia > Hodarchaeales > Hodarchaeaceae > Hodarchaeum > Hodarchaeum mangrovi. Next base: position 6,791 of record JAEOUE010000182.1, on the reverse strand, counting down.
TGATTACTGTAATTTTGGATGGTTTCATCAATCTGAAAAATTAAAAGATTTATTAGAAACTCTCAAACATCATTGTGAAAGTGTGAATCGTGATTATGATTCTGTGGGAAAATCTTTTTTCGCTTCTGTTATGATTGCGGAATCATCTGAAGAATTAGACCAATTATTTCATCAACGTGCTCAGATGCGGAATATGACAATTGAAGAATATCAAAAAAGTATTAGTAAAGGGGTATTTTTTGGGACTCCTGAAATAATTATTCAACAATTTCAGGAATTAATTGATCTAGGATTTGATTATTTTCAGATCATGTTTCCATATCCGAATGATTATGAACAGAGTATAAAATTTGGTCAACACGTTATAAAAAAGTTATAAAAATAAGAATCAATCTATTAAAATAAAATTTAATAAAAGTATAGATAGCTATACCCCTAAACATCTAGGATTAACCAATACTCAAATTTTAAAATCCAATCTTATTTCTATAATCTCTAAAATTCTTAGATCTTAATCAGCTTAATCAATAGAAAATTATATACAACCTTCACAATGAAAAATAAATTTTTGTATTTTTAATAAATACAAAATTTTTATTATATTATTGAAGACTGGAATAAGTTCTTATTGAATTATTATATGCGTAATTAGGATAAAGAGATTTCTTCTTATTCAATATCTTGTTTCTCTGTCTTCGTTAATTGAACTGAACTAACAAACTTCTGCTCAAAAAAAGCCTTAAAGTAACTATATTAAAAAAGGTCTGCTCCTACTTTAAATGAAAATGGTAAGTGAATTAACTTGACAAATTGTGAAAAATGTGGGAAACTGATTGAAGCTGGTGCTGTTTTTTGTGAATCCTGTAAACCTTATAAGTCTAGAAGCGTTCCTCCAACCCTTTCTGAAGAAAAAATTGTTTCTAGCTTTGAACATGAAATTTTTTCTTATAAACCAAAACATAGCTCACTTTGGGTGAAGTTTGCACGTTTTTTTCCATTTATTATTAGTATTGTTTTTATTATAATTGGTATTTATTCATTCCTAGATACTTCAGGTCAAATTCTGGTTTTAAATGAGATTTATCTATCTCTTTTTATTATTACAGGGATTTTGATTTTATTATATTCCAAGAAAAGATATAAAATAGATTATAATGTAATAATTTCATTATGTATATTGGTTGTTGTTTTAGGAGGAATAGTTCTATTCCCAGAATATGCCATTCTCCTTTTTAGTTTAGGGTTCATTTTAATTGGGATCTTTTCATTATTCCCAGTTGTAATAACTAAAAAAAGATCAATCTTTTTTGTTTTAACAATTTTAAGTGTAATTATAATCTTAAGTTTGGTAATCACATTCCCAAGTCAAGTGAATATCATTTTTCCAATTGGTGCTATAGCTGTAGGGTTTGAGATACTTATTCTAAGATTTTATTCCTGAAATTTGAAATGAGAAATATTGGATGAAGACTTTGAAGGTTTAATTATGAAGATTAACCTGTGATTCAATTCTATGCTACAGAAAATCTTTTCAATGTTTGCAATATCCTTTTTCAATTAACACATCAATTATTCCGACTGTTTTTGTATTAAATTAGATAAAATTCATATTAATAATGTTATTATCTAATAACAATAAAGATTTCTCCTTAGAAATGATTTCTATCTTTATAAAGCCCAAAGAAAAGTACAAATGTTCTTTTTAGACCCTTTATTATGGATAGAAAATGCTTCATGTTGCTCTCTTAGTTCATGGATTTGCTGGTAAATCAGCTTTCATGGATGAAATTCAGGAAAGCCTTAACGAGATATCGAAAATTCCTATTTATAATATTATCTTAAATCTCTCTTATTATAGCTCAACATATGGTTTGGATTTTAGTCTACCATATGACCTAAGGACACCAATATATGATCCAAGAACAAATCAGACACTAGCACACCATCTCTTTAAGCTGATTATTAGAAAAATCCAAAATTATTCTGAATTTGTTGAAATGGATATATTTGCTCATTCAATGGGAGGGTTGGTTACAAGAGCAATGATAAAATATCTCTTAGGTAAATCTAAACTTAATTTTTCAATTCGAAGAGTCTTTCTTCTAGGTACACCCAATCATGGAACACGATTGGCTCAAAAACTTATTAACATTCCCACTGATATTTTTTTAACAGGATTAAACTTGATTTTGGAGCTTCCACGGGGAGGAATCTCAGGAAGCGATTGGTACACCTTAAATTCTCAATTTCTACAAATGGTTCCCAAATCTCAATTCTTAAAGGAATTGAATAGGCCATTAAATGATACAGAAAAATCTATTGAATGGTTTACAATTCGTGGTTTGAATACTTCAGGGCTTCTTGAGTCAGTTTGGCAACCTTTTCTTTTCAGAAAATTTTGGATTAATTCCACTTTTCCTTTTATTCATCGTGGAGTTATACCAAATGATGGGCTTGTGGATGCTCAAAATGTTCCATTAAAGTATGCTACTAATATTTTAATTCCTGAAGTAGGACATATGGATTTACTAAAATGGAAATCTTCCAAAGCAGGGAGAAAAGTACTTTATATTGTGAATGAAATTTTAAAAAAAAGAATTGGGAAGTGAGTCATTATGAGCACAATTTATCCTTTTAAAGGGAAAATGGTTGAACTAAGACCATTTGTTTCAGAAGACCGAGATACTTTATTTCATTATTTAAATGATCATAGATTATTTGGAAAAAAATATGTTCCTTGGCAGATGAGTGATATCCATCCTCTTTCTTATAGGAATATTGATCAAATCATAGAAAAATGGGCTAATGCAGAAAAAGAGGTCAATTTAGCAATTATTCTTCAATCTTCTCAAGAATTAATTGGTCACTCACAAATAGAATGGAATTGGGATCCCCACGCTCCTTCAATTTCGATTGTAATATCCCCTTCATTTCAGAGACAAGGGTTTGGAAAGGAAGTATCAGCTCTTCTCCTAAATTATACTTTTATGTATACTCCAGCAGTTAATATTTCTTGCTGGATTAATGAATATAATGAAGTAGGAATTTTATTTGCTGAATCTTGTGGATTTAAAGATGCAGGGCATATGAGAAGAATGGGAATTTATGAAGGAAAATATTTCGATTGTTTAATATTTGATATTCTCAGATCTGAATGGATAAATTCAAAGGAGGTAAAATGAATGCCACTTGAAGGAGAAAATGTGATACTCCGTGAGGAGAAAGAAGAGGATTTAGATTTACTTGTGGAACTACGAAACAATCTTGATACACAAGCATGGTCCCAGCGCTTACCACCCGATTATACTCTTCCAATGTATCGCCAAAGATTTTTAGAAAGGAAATTTTCATTCTTTCGTACTGATGGTCGTTTTATTATAACTCACAAATCTAGTGAAGAATTTATAGGAACCATCAGTTATTATGACTTTCAACCACGATTCTCTGCAACGATTGGAATTGTGATCAAGAAAGAATTTTGGGGTACTGGAGTGGCTTTTGATGCGCAAGAAACGCTACTAAAATTCCTATTTTTAGAACTTGGGATAAGAGTAGTAAGGATTTGGACACAAAGTGGGAATGAGAGAGCTGTCAAATTAGCACAAAAGTCTGGTTTTAGGATCTCGGGAAAAATAAGAAATGCAATATTCCTCAAGGGAGAGTTCTTTGATAATCTAATCGTTGATTTGCTCAGAGAGGAATATTTTACCTTCCATCCCGAGTTAAAGGATAATCTATCCTTATTGGACTAATTTAACTCTGTCCAACACTAGGAACTTTTGGTATCGGGATTGTTTCTTTCTGTATAGTCATTTCTCTAAGTTTATCAAGTGCAGGTAGATCTGTGAATAACCACATAACTGTAATAACGATTACAGCAAGAACAATAGATAATAAAAATAGCTCAATATAACCTAACATATCCGCTAGGGGTCCTGAAATTAACATTGCTATTGGCATAATCGAACCAGACATTGCAGCGGTAATTGAAGTGACTCGTCCTTGTAATTCAGGAGGAACTATAACTTGGAATATTGTTCGAAACATTGCATTTGAAATAGGAAGAGTTGCGCCAAAAATAAACGCTCCTATACTCATAAACCAGAATAAACCATTTGGTGTTATAACTTGTAGAAAATAGCCAAAAATTTGGATATATAGTGCAATAATTATCACAAAAGTTTTTCGTCGCCAATCTTTTTTTACAAGTATCCAGATTCCCGATAGGAGCATTCCAATTTGGCTTGCTCCCAAAATCAAAGCAAGATCAATAGCTTCACCAAGGTGAGTTGAATAGACAAAAATTGGTCCTAAAACTATTATTGGAATTTCAAGGAAGTTAATCAAAGTAAAAACATAAATCAGAGGTAAAAGCCCCTGTTTCGATCTAAGAATATGGATTCCATCAAGAAAATCTCTTAGAAAAGATTTTGTTTGAATTTTTCCTCCATTCATGGTAATATATGTCTCAATATCTGGAATAGTTATTATAAATAATGGAAGTACTGCTATGATAAATGTCACTACATCAATCCAGATAATGAAACCTGTTTCTGTTAGGGGAAAAACATAGTAGAGCAATGCTCCTAAAGCTGGACCAATAATATTTACTAATCCCAAGAAGATAAATTGTAATCCGTTTATTCTACTTAAATGCTTTCTAGGAACCATTAATGGAACTATAGCTCGTGCTGCGGTATCATGAAATGAGCTAATAATTCCTCGAAATCCTATTAAAGCAATAACAACCCAAAACATTGTATTTACAGTAAATTGATCTTGAAAAGTAAATATTAGGATTAAAAATATAGCCCCAACCGCCTGTAATCCATCTGAAACCCCTAAAACAATTTTTCTATTCCAGCGATCAATAAGTACTCCTGCTATCGGCATAAAAATAACTTGAATTCCGATTCCAAGAAGATAGGCAATTGAGAGATACAGGGGATTAACAAATCTAACAACAATCCACCAAATAATGACAAATTGAACAATAGTCGACCCTAAAATAGAAAGAATTTGAGCTACCCAGAAAAAAAGATAACTTCGGTATGTTTGTTTAGTAATAAGGTCTGACATTATTGTTCCCAAAAAGCTGAAATTTCAGAGTTATGACATTTTAGTTTCGCCTAATAAGTCGGTATTTGAGTTCCAGATTCTTCACTTGAAGCTAGTTTAGTTTGATTTAAGATTCATTTTTTAACATGTTCCTATAAAGAAAGATACTCTATATAGTTCAAGATTAAAATATTGTTACGATATTACTGTTTTATAGTTATTATGCTCTATAACTTGCAGAAAATTTATTTATAGGGTATTAGAATGTGTTAAGAACAATGTTAATAGTAATATTTTATATAAATGTTATATTGAGATTCTCAAGGTAAACAATCATGTTAAAGCTCTGTTAATAATCTTCCCCAAACTCTCAGAATCTGATTCATACGTTCTTCTCTTAAAAGCTCAATATTTTCTAGGTCATCACCAAAATGCAATTCGACATCCTCCACTCCTTCATCAATGTAGGTGTCTAATAAAAGTTCTGCGGACAATGCATCGAGTTTAGCTTCATTAAATTGAATAATTTCAGTAACTATTAGCTCTTTTAATCCCAAAGCTATGTCTTTAATAATATAATAACTCATTTTAAAGAATCTCTTTTGAAATTTACGTTTAAGAAGAAGATCAAGCATGAAGGAGGTGTCAATGGCCATAAAATAGTTTTTTCCATAAACAAAGCGAACTTTTTGGATATAATTAGTCCCAAAAGTCAAAAATTTAGGTTTTGAATTAAAAAGTGCCATTATAAAGGTAATAATTGCTGAAAAATACCCGCTATAGAGTAAATCATCTTCAATATTATAGACAAAGGGAATTTCACCTCCATCTAGATGTGAAATTAAGCACCAACTTGTTTGTGGAGGTGGATAAGCCTTTTCTGCATGTTTACGCAGAAAAAAATGAAATAAGATTAATTCTTCAAATGATAAGATTCCAAAATTACTTCCAGATTTTCCTACTATAGTAGCAACTACATTATTTTCTTCGTATGACTCATTTATATCCAATATAATTTGTTGATAAAGCTTCTCAATCATACGTTTATCTTTATCAATAAGATCTTCTGTGGTGGAGGCATATAAGATTGATGCTTGTCCCACTAAAACAGCCTTCATAATATCTTTAATTTCCCATGGAATACCCATTGTGGAGTCTGCTGAAAGTAATAAAAGTGTATTTTGAGGATCACTAATAATCAAGTAAAATTCTTCTTGTAATGAGATAATAAAAATTTCTGATCCTTTAAGGGTTGAGTGCTTTTTTAAATCAAAGGAAATACTTGCTATGCCTTCTCCAAACATTTCCTTCCCTAATTGTCCTAACCCCTTCAAAAAATTTACAATGATTTCTTGAAATTCCTCACTGGGTTTACCAAAGCTCCATTTGATTTCTATCCCTTCAACAAAAATAGCCCAGTTTTCCTTTCCAATCATTTCTTAATTCACTTCTAGTTTTAAGACGAAAAAAGAGGAGTCTGTAAAAGTTTTTGTGGTATAATTTTTAAGGAAGAAACTTGAAAACACCAATCTTTCAAATTCTAGGTTTTTATTAATGATATTATATATTTTAATACTTCTGAAATAGTTACTTGATTCTTATTATCCCAAATATTTGGATAATAATCTGAAAAGAGCTGTAAAGCTTTTCCAATAACAATGAAATAGGAATCCTGAAGAGAAAATATAATCTTTCCATTTTTTAATCGGTTGATAACTTCCTCTGTTTGTTCG
>JAEOUE010000181.1 GCA_016839515.1 Candidatus Hodarchaeum mangrovi | reverse complement strand
TTGAAGAATTATGTGAAATTATTGGTATCCCAAAGGAGCATATTTTTGACTATTTAGAAAAAAAATTAGGACTCTATCGAGTTATTCTTGATCTGGTCCAAACATAAATCTTATATTTCATCTTATTATTTAGCAGAAAGATTTATTGATGATGTTCGTATTATATAAAAGGATGGATTAGGATGGATGCTCATTAGTCAGACATTATCCAGTTTGCGCGGGATTTATTGGTGTGCATTGGTTGAAGAGACGTAAGAAAATGTGAATTTAGTGATAGAGTCTTAATTTCATACTATTAATTCAAAAATGAATAGAACTTCTCTATGATCGTGTATATACCTTAGTATATATTTTTCCAATCCATACCAGCCTTTGATGGAGTTGGGTTTTATCCTGAGCAATGCAACGATTTGTATATTAAACAGTATGAGGTTAATTATTTTTGAATAGAAAAAAAAAAAAAATGAAGAATATCCTCAGATAATCTTTTGATACCTAGTACCTTCTTGGTCTACGTTTTCTATAACATTCCTGGCAGTAGACTGGTCTAGTTCCATCAGGTTTGAAGGGAACTTCAGTTTCTACTCCACAATCAGCACAGGTTACTTTGTGCATTTCTCGTGGTCCACGATTGTATGAATTTCCATAACTCATAATATTCACTTAGATTTGATGTTTAGTTTTCACGCTAAAGAACCAGAAATCTCTGCTTTTGCTCTCAATAATAAAATTCAAACATTTAAAATCAGGAAAAATCAATAATAAAGGTAAAAATTATACAATTGTAAAACTTGGCTATAAAATCAAATTCTAAATCAATGAAAACCATGTTAATCAACAAAATGAGCTCTCTTATAAAGATATAGCTGAAATTAAGTCAAATTCCTCTCTACTTGGATTTATTAAAAGGATGTTTCGTGGAAGAGAGTCAATATTTTAATGAATTGTTGGAAGTACAGGGAGTATTTTGCAGTATATACTCTTGTATATACTTTTCCAATCTAAACCAATCTTTTACGATGCAAGATAAATTAGTATCTATCAAAGATTAGTTAAATTCCTAAATCCTAAGAAATAATTTTACGATTTTCTGAACTATAGTATTTTATAATTTGATTATTTTCGTTAAACTATCCAAAAAAATTAACAATAGTTAAGGAAGTAATAAATATGGAAGATGTAGGAATTGAAATTCCTGTTCTAGATTTAGAAAAAGGAATAGAATTTTATGAAACTGTTTTTGGTTGGACATTTGATAGAACAAGAATGCCAAACCAAGGTTATGCCACAATCAATGGTTCTATTGGAATAAGTATTTTTCAAACAAAGAAAATTAGACCAAAAGGCCTTAATATTGGGTTCCAAGTAGCAAATATCGATGAAACTTTAGAGAAAGTGCTTTTAAAAGAAGGAAAAGTAATCAGAGAGAAATTTAATTACGAGAACTTTGGATACGTAGCAGTATTCCAAGATTGTTTTGGAAATGAACTTAGTCTGACTTCAGTTTCTGCTTAAATAAATGATCTAAATCTTTTTTTTATTTTTTTATTGAAAATGTGATCAAAATGAAAATATCGAATATTTATAGGTGGAGAACCTAATATGTCCAAGATCAAGGCAATAACTTCTTCGTACGAAGAATTTTTATTATCTGAAGATGCTTTAGATAAATTAAAATCCTTAATTCAAGGAGATGTGCTCTTACCCACTGATAATGAGTATGATAATGCCCGTAAAATTTGGAATGGTATGATTGACAAATGTCCTGCACTCATCGTACGTTGTACAGGTCCTGCAGATGTTATCGATGCGATAAAGTTCGCACGCGAACATAATATCTTAGTGTCGATTCGAGGTGGTGGCCACAATGTTGCGGGTAATGCGTTGTGTGATGATGGAATGGTGATTGACCTATCTAAAATGAAGGGCATTCATCTAGATCTAAAATCTAAAACTGTACGTGCCCAAGCTGGTGTTACTCTAGGAGAGCTTGATCGGGAGACCCAGATGTTCGGCTTATCTGTTCCATCTGGAATAGTAACAACAACTGGTATTGCAGGATTAACTCTTGGTGGAGGATTTGGATATATTTCACGTAAATATGGACTCTCCATTGACAACCTCATTTCAGTTGATATAGTGACAGCTGAAGGCGAATTCCTAACAGCTAGTGAAACAGAAAATGAGGATCTCTTTTGGGGTTTACGTGGAGGTGGAGGTAACTTTGGTGTTGTTACCTCATTCGAATATCGACTACAAAAAATTGGTCCGATAGTTCTCGGAGGAATGCTTCTTCATCCCATGGAGGATGCTCGTGAGTTTCTACGGTTTTACCGTGATTTCATCGCTGATGTCCCAGATGAACTTACTGTTGTACCCATACTCCGTCTTGCCCCAGCTGCCCCATTTTTGCCAAAAGATGTCCATGGTAAACCTGTTGTTGGGGTCATTGTTCTATATACAGGGGTAATTGAAAAAGGGGAAGCATTAATCGCGCCTTTAAGGCAATACGGAACGCCTTTGGTCGATGGAATTGGTCCTAAACCATTTCGAGCCCTCCAATCCATGTTAGATGTATCAGCTCAACCAGGTTGGAATTATTATGTGAAATCTGAATTTCTTCCTGCCCTTAGCAACGAAATTATTGATACACTTGTTGAGCATGCTTCAAAAATAACATCACCTCTATCCGTTATTGCTGGATTTCATCTCGGTGGTGCGATAAGTCATGTTGACGAGGATGCGACGGCATACAGTCACCGAAAAGCTGCTTATTCGCTCATCTTAAACACCACTTGGAGAGATCCAAAAGAATCAGAAAAGCATATCCAATGGACACGTGAATTTTGGAAAGCGTTACAGCCGTTTTCAATAGGTGGTGCTTATATTAACTTCCAGAGTCAGGACGAAGGAGATGATCGAGTTCAAACCACTTATGGAAGTGCTAAATTGAAGCGTCTTTCGCTGCTAAAGAGAAAGTATGATCCATTGAATTTCTTCCGTTTAAACCGAAATATCAAGCCATAATTTAGGTAGGATAATTAGCTCCAAATACTGTATTTAGTACTTGTAGTTAATTTTGCTCTTCTCTTTTTTTTCTATCTTTCTAGTTTGAAAATAACTAATGTTTTGTATATACTATAGTATATACTTTTCTTATCTAACCCAGCCTTAGGTGTTTTTTTACGAATAATTAGTGGCACATTAGAAATCTTGAACACCAATTTTATTGATGAATCAAATCTGAAATTTCCATGAAAAATTCTGATTATTAAAAATGGATTCGAAAGATTAATTATATCCTGTAGTATACCTAATTAATCTTATTAAAGGATGCCTCCAAATGAAAATTGCTGAAAATGTCCTCAAAGCTATAGGAAATACATCTATAGTGAAGTTGAATAACGTTGTACCTCCTGATTGTGCAAGCGTATTAGTAAAGTTGGAATGGGAAAATCCTACTGGGAGTATGAAAGATCGTATGGCACAAGCTATGATTTCAAGAGCAGAAAAAGATGGACGATTAGTTAGAGGTGGCACTGTTGTTGAGTATTCAGGAGGAAGCACTGGTACTTCTTTAGCACTTATTTGTGCTGTTAAAGGTTATCATCTTCGTATTGTATCCTCTGATGCCTTTAGTCAAGACAAAATAAATCATATGAAGGCTTTTGGTGCAGATATGACTATTATTTCTAGTGAAGGAAGGGGTATTACCAAAACTCTCGTTGAAAAAATGATAGAAACAGCGAGAGAATTTAGTAAGGAACCTAATACTTATTGGACTGACCAACTCAATAATGAAGACCATATTGCTGGATATCACCAATTAGGAGAAGAAATTTGGTTACAAACAGATGGTAATATTGATGCATTTGTTCATGTCGTTGGATCAGCAGCTTCATTGCAAGGAACTGCTAGTATTTTGAAGAATTATAAACCAAACATAAAAATCTACGCTGTAGAACCTGCAGAATCCCCTGTATTATCAGAGGGCAGGAGTGGTTCTCATGGTATTGGAGGAATTGGAATAGGATTTACTCCACCTTTATGGAATCCAAGCATTGTTGATGATATAATATCAATTTCAACCAATGAAGCAAAAGAAATGGCTAGACGATTAGTAAGAGAAGAAGGTCTTTTTGCGGGAATTTCGTCAGGAGCAAATGTCGCTGCAGCTATCAAAATAGCGAAACAATCAAATCTTAATGCAACTGTGGTCACATTGCTAGTAGATTCTGGTCTCAAATATTTAAGTGGAGATTTATACAAATAACTTTCTAGAAGCCTATCACAGATTCTACCTGTTAAAGATATGTACCTGGTATACTTTTGGGATCTAAACCAGCCTTTTACGAAGTTAAGACGATTATTAAGCTGTACAGAAATATAAAAGGACATATTTTTTCAATTTTAACCAGCTTTTCTTTTGTTCGCAATATTATAGAGATTTCTTATGGTATTAATTTGACCCAAATGATATGCATCGTGATAGATCAAGGTAGAGATTAGTTTTTTCATTGACCAGTCCTCCTCCCAACGTGTAGGAACCCTGTCATCCAATTGTTCATCTGTCAGATTTTGAAGGACCTCAACTACATTTTTTTGTGTTTTTCTCAAATAATCGATGCACCGTGGCCATTCTGGACATTCGAGGTCTATCCATTTCCGGCTGCCCTCCCTGAACGCATATTCATAAAATTTTTGTTTCCATTGTGCTAAATGCACTACTTTATATTCGATTGTAGAGATGGGGTCAAGAAGGTGTTCCGAAATCCAGTCTTTTCTTTTCCCATACCACTGGTTAAGTACGTCTACTGTTTTAGAATGTGTTGTGGGTTTCCATTTCGCCTCTTCCTCCGAAATTTCGGATAAAGTTCGCACTAATTCTTGAAACCAACTTTCTAACTGCCATATTAGCATATGAAGCGTTGTTTGTTGAGCCATTTAATTCACAGAAACAGTTCATATATACCCTAGTATATACTTTTGTAATCTAAACCATCCTTTTACAGAGTTCATAAATGTAAATAATTCACCAAGTTTTCTTTCTGCCCTTAGAGGGGAGGTTTCACGGCATGTAGCTTGGGATATACATTTTCAATCTAAATTAGCCATAGATGACGTATCTATCAGTCTATAATATTCTTTTTCTGTGTCTATAAGCTCTGAAGATGCCTATAATACCTCCAAAGATAAGTAATACTTCGTTCAAAGTTATAAAGACAGTTTTTTCTGTATGGATTGTAGAATTACCCCCTGTTGAGGTACTCGAGGGTGTAAACACATTTCTGAGTGTCCATGAGTTATTATTTGAATGATAAACCCATAAGTCTCCGAAGGTAATTGCAGAATCTCCATTATCCACATAACCCCCAAATAATATACCTTTATCGTTTATGGAGTCATATACAAATGTAGCACAGATTCTTTCTGATGGGGATCCACTCGTACTTAAAATCTCCCAACTATTGGTTACATAATCATAAATCCAAGTTTCACTTAAAAGACTTCCACCAAAACCCCCAAAGAGGATTCCTTTTTGACTATTACTGTCATAGATCATAGTATGCATATATCGGGGGCTAGGATGGGTTGATGGATTTAACTCGATCCATGTATTGTTTGTATAATCATACACCCATGTATCCTCTCTGTATCCTTCAGCGCTATTTCCTCCAAACAGAATGATTTTCTGATTAGTTGAATCATAAACCATAGTATGACCATATCGGGCTTCAGGTTTTATGGATGGAGTAAGTTCCGTCCATATATTCGTACTAGGGTCATATTCCCAAAATTCATCGTTTATTTGGTTATTCAACCCACCAAAGAGAATTACTTTCTGGTTAACTGGATCATAGACCATTGCATGATAATATAATGAAGGAGGCGAAGTTCCTGTTGATTTTTGGGTCCAGGAATTACTTGAAAACTTATAGACCCATGTTTCTGTAGGTCCCCCACCGAAGAGTATTGTTTGATTGGTTTTAGAATCATACACCATACCATGTGAATCTCTCGCAGAAGGATGATTTGCAGGAGCTAATTCCATCCAGATATTGTTGTTATAATCATAAGCCCAAGTATCGTCTAAATGCTGGAACCCCGAAGTTAACGTATCCCAACTACCACCAAACAAAATACATTTTTGATTCATAGAATCAAAGACCATTGCATGCATGGTTCTGTCACGAGGAGAAGTAGTTTGGACGTTTCCAGTGTTTGCATTACTCAACTCAACTCTAAAAGTAAAGAATGTAATACTAACTACAATTAAAAGACATAATACCTTTTCCAAGGTTTTTTGTTTATTTCTCAAAATATAATCCTCAATAATCACTTTTTAATCAGTTTTTTCTAGAATTCTTGCTTGCTAATCAAAAGTTAAATCTGTTCTATCGGATTAAAACTAGTTTAATAAACCACCAGAGTAGTTTCAAAATAGAAATTATTTGTAATGTTAATATTCTTCACTAGGAGTTAATCATAAATTTTACCTATTTGAACCAACCACTGGATATTGGTGCTAGTGATTCTATCAATAGATTTATCTATTGGTGGGAAAATCTTCTAATGTGATCAATGCATTACAAAGTGAGAATTATCTCATTTTTAATTAGGATTTTTGGTGTTAATCCAGCCTTTTATGGAATTCGTTCTTAGGGGACAAAAACGAAATCTGGGTTTTTTGCATGATCAAATTAAATTACTTTTTGATTACACCTTTGATTATCTCGAAACCGGTTTCATCATAGGTTTCTAGGAGTAGGAGTGCTTGGATACCTCCCAATATTATATGTCCAACTATATCGTTCATAGGTAAAAATTGTGCTACAAACAGTACCCAGAGTATTCCGAGGATTAATCCTATTTTCACATAAGTCCCTTGAGTTAGAATTAGAACCCCCATCACTATTTCTAATGCTACAATTAAGAGTATAACTATCGTCTCATTTGGGATAATTAATCTCTCTAGAAATTCTTTTTGAAGGGAAAACCGAACGTTTTCTAAACAAACGATCCATAGATATTCAGTATTATTTATTGTGTGAAATAAATTAAATCCTGCAGAAATTAAATAGAATATTCCAAGTATAATGCGTCCACCATTGAATACTGTCATTTTTTCACCCTCAATTCTGCTTATGGATCTATTCCTTAAGTAATATATGATTCTGACAACTTTCAAGGATTAAGCAGATAATAATAAAAATAAGAATAATACTGGTTAAAAACCTGGATTTACACCCTAATCTGAATCGTATTAACTGATATGATTGGATAATGAAATTAGATCAATCTTTAGTCATTTGTAGCATTTTTAAAACATATTATATGCCCGAGTATATGCTTTGTAATCTAAACCAGCTTTTTGCGAAGTTGAGAAAAGGGTGTATTTCTTAATAATTACTTAAGACTCAAAAAGACAGCTTTTAGGAATAAGAAAAATGGAAAATATTCAATTCGTTAGTTTTAAAAGAAAATCCAAGTTCATCAACCCATTGAAAAACTTTCAGGAAGATGTTCACCTTTTAGAGTATCGACAAGATCCTTTAATGAGTACGATGAGCATTTTAGGGTATAATTTAGCAGATAAAGCCAAAATGCTTTTTGGTGACACAGATCACGACTTGATAGAACAAGTAGCTCAAGAAAGTAAACCTCATTGTTTTATGTGTCCTAAAAAAGTTAATATGACTACTCCTAAATATTCATCTGACATTTTACCTCAGGAAAGAGTTACTGTTGGGGAAGCGATTCTTTTTCCAAATTTATTTCCACTTTCTGAGTTTCATGCTGTATGTGCTTTAACTCATACTCATTATTTGAACTTAAGAGACTTTTCTCCAGAGATTCTAGCTAATGGAATTCAGGCATGCTTAAAATTTGTTAAAAGTGCGTTTAATGCAAACAGCTCTGCAAAATATATGACAATAAATTGTAATTACTTATTCCCTGCAGGAGCTAGTGTTATTCACCCACATATGCAAGTTTTAGGCGGGGATGTCCCTTATACTTACCTTAAGAATATGTTTGAGGGTTCTTTGCAATACTTTGAGAAAAACCAGTCAAATTTCTGGAATGATTTGATTTCTGTGGAAAAAAAAGCGAAAGAACGCTATATTGGGAAAACTGGGGAGATAGAATGGATTGCTACGTTTTCTCCTTTAGGAAATAATGAAGTACAAGGGATCATTGGGGAAAAAAGTAATTTTCTAGGACTGTCCCACTCAGAGGCCAAAGCTTTAGGAGAAGGTATTTCAAAAATTCTAAAATTCTATGAAGAGGAAGGATATTCAACATTTAATTTTGTTATCTATTCTGGCCCTATGGGTGAAACAACTGATTGGTTTTGGTCTAATATACGAATAATATCCAGAGCTAATGTATACAAGAACTATCGAACAGATGATTATTTCCTCCAGAAATTGCTTGGAACCGAAATAGTTCTTACTCCTCCAGAAAAACTTGCAGATAAATTAAAGGCTAAGTTTTAGTTTGGATCGAATTGCCCCTACTCTACTTCTATACTTTTTCGATCCATACAAGCCTTTTACGGTATTACTAAAAATAATATCATCCTATTTGTTGGAAGTTCTAGTATAGTCTATTGAAAAAATTTAGAGGAGGATATGAGTCCCCTCTCTATTCTGAACAGAGGATTCAGTGGTTCACAAACTCCTGATGTAACACACTACGTGGATCGTTGGCGTTTGAGAATAGTTTAACATTTACTTTTTCATTTTAGAGGGCTGGGTTCACAAGCACTACTCATTCATTAGAATCAGAAATACTAGTGTAATAACATCTAAGAGTCATCAGATTTTACTTTCTAAATAGAAATTACTTAGTATTCATTTATATATGAAGTTTTTCTAATCATATGGGAAATAATATGGGAATAGATAAAGGGGAATCAAAATTTTTGTGTTCTTTGTTACTTATTTTCTTTGTTTATCAATCGACGTTGTTTGGGAATATTATAATTACCCAAGGAAATGAAGTTTTTCAAAATGATGAATCGTTAATTACTCCAAATATAATTGACTACCTGATAATCTCTACAGATCAGTTTTTAGATGAATTACAGCCTTTAGTCAATTGGAAATCTCAACGCGGATTAATGGTTCATATAGAAACAACTGAGATTATCTCTCTTAAATATGAGGGGAATTCTTTAGCAGAAAAGATTAGAAGATGCATACAAGATTATTACCTAAATAATGAAACAAATTGGGTTGTTTTAGCTGGTGGGGAATATATTATTCCTACTAAAAGTTTGTTAGTAGATGGTTTAACTGTCAGTTGTGATAATTATTATGGGAATTTAGATAATGATTGGTTGAGTAGTGATTCAGAAATTGACAGTATTGTAACTGGTACAGAATGGGAACCAGAGGTTTATGTTGGAAGATTACCTGCTGATAATGAAGATCAAATGATTAATTTAGTTGCAAGAATAATTGATTATGAAAAAAATCCTCCAATTGGTTCATGGATGAATACAGCTTTGTTTGGTGGTACTTTTGCGAATTTTAATTCTGACTCTAACGGTAATAATCAATTAGATAGTGAAGATTGGAAAGAATTTGATACTAATAGGAATCATAATTGGCTCAAAACTAATGTTATACCTTCTCATTGGAATTCAGTGATGCTTGGGGAAACAGAAGGAGTAAAAACTACTGATTATGACTATGATTATCCGATCTCTGAAAATAATTTAATTAATTTTATTAATTCAGGTGCTGGGGTAGTACAGATAGATGCTCATGGATCATCAACGGGAATGTATAGAAGTATTTTCACTGAAGATGTAGATGGTGATAATTTATTTGATTGGGGAGTGGATAGTTTAGAATCGGAAATGTTTATTTCAACGTCCACTGAATTTGAAACTTATGGTAAAAATGGATTATATTTTTTAGCTGCCTGTGCAACAGGAACTTTTAATGGAGGAACCTCTTTAACTGAGTATATTGTTAGAAATTGTGGAATTGGCTGTATAGGAAGCTCAAAGTCAGCTTATTATGATAATGAGATTTATACAGATAATTACAAGTGTTGGGTTACCCAAGGTTTATTATATCGGTTTTGGCTAAGAATTTTCACTGAAAATTCTAATCATCCTGGAAAAGCTTTAGCATTAGCAAAAAATGCGTACGCAGAAGATTGTAAGTCAAATCTGAGAAATGAGGATCAAGATTTAAGGACTCTCACTCAGTATAATTTAATGGGGGATCCTGAAGTTCCAATATGGACTAAGATTCCTTCAAAGTTAGAGAGTTTTAAAATAAATAATACCAACCAATTAATTGTGGTTTCAAATAATGAACCAGTAGATAACGCATGGATTACCTTAACTAATTCTACTTATTATTGGAGAGGTATTACTAATTCAGAAGGAAAGATTACTCTTCCGATTGATATTGGTCAATTTGAACAGGTAAACATCACAGTATCAAAGAATAATTTCTTACCACATCAAGCGAATCTTTCAAAGATCCTATTTTTCAGTGGTTCCTTGGAATCGAAAAGTTCTACTTTCTCCTTCTTTGGAATTTTCTTAGCTATAGTTTTATTAATACGGAAAAAAGACCAATAAAATCAGAATATTGCTTTATCATTATTTAAACTGGGAAGATCTCTAAGCTGTATGGCTTTCTAAACCTAGTCAGATTCAGAACCCAATCTTTTAAAAAACAGAACCTAATCTTTTAAAAAAATATTATATGACTTCTATCCTAATGTCCAAAATTTTTTAATCAATTGAAAGCTCTATTATGTTATAACGAAGTGACATCTAGCTTGAGATGAGTTTTCATATGCAAGCAACGATAATAAATATTTATTCAAATGAATCTCCTGATAATAGCAATCTTCGAGGAGCTCATGTTCAATCGTTTTGGATTTCAATTGACAATGAAAAGATACTCTTCGATACTGGGGGAAACTTAGATGTTCTTTTACACAATATGAATGAATTAGAGATTTTTCCAAATGATGTCAATAAAATTACGGGTATTATGACCAACATTTACGGTTAAAGCATAAGGGAGGGAACTAAGTAGCTCATTATTTTCTTTTCCGCCCTTCTAAGATGTTCTTCATAAGTTCTACGATGGATGTTAAGCTCTTTAGCCAGGTTTTCTAAGAAAACACTTCTTGGTAACTCGTAATATCCCTTAGTATAGGCAAGCTTAAGTGCTTCTTGTTGTTTTGAGGTTAAATCATTTTTCAAGCGATCTAAAGGAAGATAAAATGGATACGGTTCAGCAGCACTCTTCAGAGGCGCAAGTTTTAATACATTCACTTTGGCACTAGGATCTTCCTTACGAATATCTTCAAGGATTAATCCTGCATCTTCTGGTGTAACAATAAGATTGCTAATTTCTCGTCCTGCAAAATATTTCACTGGTGGAAGTTCAAGACAATTATATCTGTTGAAAATTTTATCTAAACGAAGTACATCATAATAACAAAGGTCCACAACGAGTTGAATATGACATTGATCAGGAAAAATAGTAATAACATTTCCTAGGGACTCTTTTACATCTGTGATTGCTACTTCAAGATCGTTCTTAGCTCCTTTTAATTCAATAATATCATTTTCAGTATTACACCAACGTTGGATTTCAACTTTTGGATGATTTTGTGAAAAGACTGAAAATTTGCAATCGTGTTGAATTTCAAGTATGAATTGGTATAACATTGAACTCTCCAAGGAAAAAAAATTGCCTTCACTATATAACTTTTCCGACATATGACAGTTAAGTAATTCGCTATACCGTCATATGGAGGTTATAATTTATTATATCTCGAAGCATTGTATCCATGCATGCAAAAACTAGATAATATTTCACTTCTAATTAAATCATCCCTGAGAATCTTCGATTTCAATGCATTGCCATCTCATCGTAGTGCACAGTTTGTACTTTTTCTATCAAATATTATTTGGGGAATCACCCCATTAGTTATTGAAGTAGCACTAGTTTCTCTCACACCCCTTCAAACAACAACTCTTAGATTTGGAGTAGGAGTATTGGTATTTTCCTTCATCATACTTCTAATAAAGGGACGAAAAGGATTTTCAATGTTATCAGGAAAAACTGTCATAATATTAGGATGGTTAGATGCTTTGGGGTATCTAACGGCAACCATTGGTCAAGATATTACAACACCAGGCCTAGCTTCATTACTTGCATCCTTTTATATATTCCTTGTCCCGTTTCTTGCTTGGAAGATTGAAGGAACTCCATTAAGCTGGAAAATAACAGTAATTGGAATCGTTGGACTATTAGGTATTTTTTTAATAAGTTTTAATGGGGATTGGGCAAATTTTTCCAATTCTTCTATAATAGGGATCATTATCTTGATATTTGCTGCTTTCATGTGGGGTTTTTACGCCGTTATAACTGGAAAATTTCTGAATGTAGAAAAATCAGAGAGGAAAGAATTTGATCTCATGAGTTTTACATATGCTAGTCTCTTTCATACTTTTCTTGCTCTATTTCTTCTTTCAATGATTAGTGGTGAATTATCTTTTCAGATTCATCTAGGATTGGTGCCTTATATCCTATTTTTAGGGATTTTCCCAACTTTTATTGCCTTAGGTTTCTGGAACTGGGCCATAGCTAGGCTAGGTTCAATTAGCACTTCCTTTTTGCAATTATTTCAGGTTATTATCCCATTCATTTTAGAATTCATTTTTTTACAACAATTCTATTCAGTATGGATATATAGTGGGGTCTTCCTGATATTACTATCGAACGTTTGGATAAGTAAAGGTAACAACTCCGACATTGAAAAGAAACAGGATATTTCTCCCTCTAGTATGATTTCTAAAGAAATTAAAGAATGTCTCTGCTAGGTGTATTGCATGGTTATTTTGTGTCTTAACAGTTTCTCAATTAAAAAAGAAATAACAAATTTTTTGATTATAAAAGATTAAAATCCTGCATCAAGTTGAATAGGAAGAATAAAAATATGACTGAAATACATCAATTAGGGGTACGGCATCTATTCTATCCTAAGTGTCCATACAATAATTCAGTACTTGTATTGGTTTTTAGGGTAGGGTTAATAACTTTTAGCACTGTGGGGATTGCATTTTTTAGTATATGGGTTGCTGTAGTGTATTTATTATATTCTGTCTGGTTTAATTTATTCGTATGGCCAATTAAACATTGCCATTATTGTTATTACAAAGTAAGAGAAGCTACAATTGATGAAAAGACGGGAAAGGCAACAACGATTCTATTATCTGTAGATGAATGGAAAGAAACTTACTTGGATAAACATGTGACGTGTGCGAAAAAATGGTTTTTCCATTCGTATATACTATGGCTGGGCCCTATTATTTTCATACCTATTTCGTTCTTTTTAGGTTTTTCTGTATTTGCTTTGATTGGATTAATTGGTTTTATAGTTTCACTTGTAGGAATGCTTCTTTATGTAAGCTTTCGTGTTTGTCCAACCTGTGCTTTTATGGAAGTATGCCATACAGCTTTTTGACAGATAATGGTGAGATCTCAGTTGTATGTAGTGAAACATTGACTATAATGACAACCAAGTGGGTTTAAGCGATAGAAAGGAACATTGTTTTGAGTAAATCCCTAGTATCATAGAAAGATTTTACTATCAAATCTTCCAGAGGAAACATCTCCAATTGCTGAAAGTAAGAGTAGCATTTTCTGTTATATAAGGTTCCCTTTTATTTTCTTCATTCATTATTCTGACTTTTTTTCAAAACAACATTTATCAATAATTCCTCGTATTTTCCTTTTTCTTCTATCATTGGGAGATGACCTGAATTTTCAAAAATTATGAGATTTTTTCCCTTTTCAGCATTTAAGTTGTCATAAAATTTCTCAACAAGAACAACGGGCGTTGTCATATCACATTTGCCTTCAAAAAAGTATACAGGAACTTTAATAGATTGAATTTCTTTTGTAAGATTGATATTTTTATATTCCTCCCATATAGCGTTCATAGTAAAGTTAAATCCTTTGTTTAGGAAGGTTCGAAAACCTTCTAACAATGAATATTCAGGAGAAATGATGAAGTAGATCATTAAAATTCCCATTTTAAGATATTGTTTAATGCTAGAATCAGCCAAAAATCCTCCATAATGTCCAATATTCCCAGCTTGTTTTAAATATTTTTTTGGCGAGTTATAAGGGGGAGGGCCTATGGCTTTGATTGCAGTATATCTTTTTAGATCGCCAGTTTTTTCAGCTTGTTCAAGTAAGAAATCATAGGCGACTTTTTGTTCGTCATAACCGTCTATAGATTGTGACACCCCTACATAGGCATGAATTTTTTCTGGATATCTATGAACAGTTTTTAATCCGATTACGGTTCCTCCTGAATGTGCAACAATAAACACTTTTGAAGTGTCAAACCTTTTACATAAATATTCAATTAATTCATTGCAATCCTCAACAAAGCGGTTATAGGTCATTGAATGAGCTGGAATATCCTTGTTAAACGATTTTCCAGCCCCTCGTTGATCCCAATGAACTACAGTGAAGTATTTTATTAGTTCTTTATCATATTTACGGGAACTTGCCATTCCCAGTAAAGGTACTCCAGGCCCACCATGTAGAAATACTAATACTGGATTATTTTGATTTGTACCTCGGATAAATATCCATTGTTTTAAATCACCAAGCGTAATCTCTTCCAATGAACTTATACCGTTTGATGTTTTTATTTTGGTCGAATATCTCAAATATATTCTTAATAGTAGTAATCCTAGAAAAAGAAAGAGTAAACATCCTGCTACATATAACACAATTAGTAGAAATAGATTCATATCATTTTCTCCTTTTCTTACTCAAGACAGTTTGGGTTATTATATTTCTATCGCATTCCTTCAGAACCGACCTTAACAAATTATATGTAATAATTAAGTAGACTAAAAATGCTAAAAGAGAAACGAACTTGAATTATGAGAATTAATAATTTTAAAATAGGACGTTTTTACGCTAAATATGAATTTTCTACCCCATATATGTTAAGCTCTTCCGATGCTGAATCACTTACTATCAAAGAATTGTTATCATTAGAAGAAGGTGTCCTTGATACATATATTAATCTTAAAATTGGATATACTGAATTGTAAGGTTTATTTTATTTGGTTATGGAAATAGGAGCATATTTCAGCAAATTGTTACTATAGAGATAGGTTGTGGATTATCATATACTTTTGTAATTTAAACCAGCCTTTGACCAGCTTTTTCCTATCTGTGGAGTTAATTCTGAAAATTAAATTTTAAAGGAAGATGGACTGAAAAAATGAAAAGAAAAAAAAGGAGATGGAATGAAGAAGTCTCCCTAGACGGGAGGAGAGGAAACTTATTTTATAGTCTGAATAATTTTAAGAATAGTTTGGAAGGCAACATTAGGATTTGCTTGTTGATTGGTACAACCAGTAATATACACATCAAGCTTGGGTATATAAAAGGTAAATGTTCCAGTAGAACCACTATGACCCAACATTTCTGGATATGACCGAAATAAAGTAAGAAATTTTGGAATATGAAACTTTTGAATACCAATACCGTATTGGAAAGGAAAAAAGACTGATTTCCAATTCTCGAGCTCATTTAGTTTATCTTTTGGATAGAAATATCCCGAAAAAAACGCTTTAATAAAAATCATTTGATCTTTAGCTGTGGAAATGATATCATTTTTTGTTGAGGTAATGAATTGACTAATGTTTATTTGTATATCCTTATAATAAGGAAATACGTAACTTGTATCTGATAGATCTTCCGCAACATATGTATCAAACATTTTCAATTCATTAAACAGATTATTCAAGACAATATTGATCGAATTCCCTGTAATTTTTTCGATTACAAGGTTTAAGATTTGATGATTTGTGTCAATATATTTTGCTTTTTTCCCCTGGCCAGGTGGAAAATGTGGTTTCATTGTTTTAACTCTTTCTATGACCTTTTCAGTTGGCCAAGGTTGGTCAATGCCCGATTCCAATTCCTTCATAACCGATCTGCCTTTAGTATCTTTATCAGCTATATAACATGGTAGTCCAGAGGTCATAGACAACATATGCTGTATTGTTATGTCATTAGAATACTCTTTTCCATTTATAACATGAAGGCCTTTCATAATTTTCTCTGGTAAATAATTTGATAATTTGTCGTCTAAGGAAAGCTTTCCTTCAGCAATTAGTTTGAGTATTATTGAAGCAATGAAGAGTTTGTTTATACTTGCTACATAATATTTGCTCTCTGGACTTAGATTTCCAGAAGCACCACACCAGGATTGGTTTCCATCACCTGATGAAACATAAAAAACAGCTCCGAATATGTTTTTTTTACCGATTATTTTGTCAACGATTTGATCCAATTTTACAGTGTTGAAGGTTTTTAATTTATAGTTAATGCTACTCATTCTTATTACCCCAGAGGTTATTACATCAGTTTTCTTGAATGATTATGTCAATAATCTGCTGAATAGAGCCATGGTATATATTTTTCACATCTAAACCTGTCAGGACGGAGTTCATTCAATTATCATGTTCTTGGTACATACCATTATAGCTTATTTTAAGTAGTTGGAGTTTCAAGCTAATTATTGAATCTATATGCCTGATTTTTCACCATTATATAGTGCTTTTTTGTTTGGTATTAGTTTCGCTTTTTTCTTTGGACTCATAGCTTACTTCCGTGATCGTTT
>JAEOUE010000180.1 GCA_016839515.1 Candidatus Hodarchaeum mangrovi | reverse complement strand
TTTTAAGTGAAGAAGCAGAGTCATTAATAGCTTCTCAACCAGGAGAAATATCATATCTTCAAGATTCAGTTCCTGTTATTCTTTCTTATTTCAAATCCTTAGGATTCAACCTAGAAAAGGAGGAAGAAGCAAAAACAAAGGAAATTATGTCAAAAATTCTGATTAAATTAAGCAGATTTATAGGAGATCTAATTGGGGAAGAAACAAGTTCTAATTTGATTTATGACCATGAATTTGAGGTAATGAGACGTTTCCTAGCTATGTTTCTCACACAAATAGATGAAGAATTTGACAAACAAGTTGCTAATCTACGTCTTTTGTTACTAAAGAAGTAATTTAGAAATTATTTCAATTCCTCGCTTTAAAATCCTTATCCGATCTGAAATTATAACATAAAAATGTTATAAATACATTTTTATAGGATTTTAAAGTATTTTTTTTAATATCCAGTACCCTACCTTATTTAGATTATGACTAACATTAACAATTTTATTAGATTTTGATACAAAGAAGAGTTTATAATTTGAGACTCAGTTAAATAGAGAATCTTCTTCCACTTGTAAATTTCAATTTTAAGAGTACCTATTTCAATATTTAAGAGTGATTTATAAAGATCAAGTAAAATCTTAGGGTCAGAATTAGAAGCTAGGTAATTTTATTGGCGATGGGTAAAGATCAAACATTGGTACGAGGAGAGTTTTTTCCTAGGTCAAATCAAAATATTTTATATCGATTATATATTAAAAATACAATAGGATTTATCAAAGAGATATCTCTTTTTTCCATTCTAATAGGATTTTTCTCTTTTTTTTTAATTGGGCTTGGAGCATTCATTCCAGTAATTTTAACATGGCCACTCCTTACAGCGTGGTTACTCCCACGACATTATAGATATCTCCAATTAGACAAACAAATTCTTATTATTGGCGTTGGTTCTTTACGTACTATTATAACATCAAGATTCACGACATTAATAAATCTTGAAAAATATCAATATGGAAATATACACCATATAGCAATCGATAGATGGGTAAGAAAAAATTTTAGAGGGAAAAGTGACAGTTTTGGAAGAGTTGAAGTTAAAATTGACCTTAAGACTCCTTTCTTTCAGATTTTACTTGACCCAGAAGAAATTCCTCAATTAATTAAAGTTTTAGATTCTCATAACTTTCATTCTAAGGTCTTAAAAAAACACTCTCGAAGAGAGTTTTTACTAATTTTTCCACATTCCCCCAGATTTCAATCTGATCAAACTAAAAATTGAGGAAGAGTCAGTTCTTAGGGATCCTATATAATCCAAGATGATGACGAATCCCTGAATTAATTTCAACTTCCTCTACTTTAATCAAACCACTATCAAAGATTTCAATGTTATTATATGTATTCATTCTCTTTGATCTTATTTTTCTACTTGAAAATGTTCCTGCATTTACAAAGACAGTATTCTCGACCTGAATGGATGTTGCATAATGTTCAAGTCCAGATAAAACCAATGGAACCTTTCGAGTTGTTAAAAATTCTATTACATCTCCAGCATCTTTAACAGCTCTTTTAAAGTACGCACGAGGGATAGGAAGTACACTATGGTGCATAACAACAAAGAAAAATTTATAATCACCATAAGTGTTAAATTCTTCTTCTATCATCCTCATTCTACTTCTACCTACATGGCCTGAAGGCTCAACACCAGTATTAATACCTAGAACACGTATTCGTGGATCTTCAAAAATCGGGTCTAAGGGGCCGACTTGTTTAACCCATAATTCTTTGCCAAATGGTTGTTGATCACGTGTACCTGGAATAATTATAAAAGGAATATTGATTTCACGCAGTTCTCTCATTTTATCCTTTGCTAAAGCAAAATCTTCAGGAAATGAATCATTGGTTAAATCACCACAATGAACCAGTAGGTTAGGTTTTTCCTGCACCATCATTCTAATTCCCATATCATAAACAGTTGGTAAAAAATCTGAACCTGTAGTAAAATGTGTATCAGAAAATTGACAGACTCGACAAAGAAGTCCTTCACCAGGGGTAATAAATCCAGTTTCTGTTATCATCTCACCTCTCCGAATACCATGCACTTCATTTATAGGTTCCTGAAATTTAGAATATGAATCAACTCCTAAGAACTGAACATTTATGTTTTCAGAATCTACAACTAGGTCTACAAATGTATGACCTGCCTTACCTCGGGTTTTAAAACTACTAAAAGTCCCTGCATTCACAAGAATCGCTTTTCTTCGTCCATTCGAGACCGTAAAAATATTTGGGTAATGTCTGTGAGCTGTTATTATTAAATCAATACCCGCGTCCCAAATCACTCGTGAAACATCCCCAGCATCAAGAATCATAGATCTTTCACGCCCAGTATTAGGAATGGGGAAAAGATGGTGATGAAAGCAGAGGATTTTGACTAAATTATCGGGATAAGAACCAAGTTCAGCAATAGCTTCAATTCCTCGGTCTCCAATACGACCAATATTTTCATCAGGTTCTGAAGAATCAATTCCTAAGATAATCATGTTTCCTCCAAACTTACGTGTATCAACAAAGAACTGTCTTTCTCCAAAAAAATCATTCCATAATTTATCACCAATATTCCGCATATCGTGGTTACCTGGTATGATAAAGAATTTATTAACTTTTGGAAAATTCCTTTTCAACAATTTTGTAGAATATTCAAAATCTTCATAAGTCCCAGAGTCGGTAATATCGCCTAGATGTAATAAAATTGCATTAGGATTTTTTCGAAGACGATCATTTATCATTCTTACTCCTGTTGAGAAAGCTCTTTTGTGAAATAGTCCTGTAAATTTAGATATATGCGTATCAGAAAAAATTATCACTTCTTCAAAACTGGGATCTACATTACTCATGTTTAAGACCTTAACTATTGATTTCTAGAATTATAAAAATATAGAATAAAAATTATCCCCTTTCTTTATAAAAATAGATGAATTAGAATACAAGGAATAATCGATTATGTGAGAATGTTATGTCAAGTTTTGAAGTACAATTATTATTATAATCTCCATGGGTGAGAAAATTTAAATTATTTAAATTTCTTGCCACTTAATCTATTAAACTACTTTTTATTTTCAACAGGCTGTAATAAACTTGTCAAACTCCATAAAATGTCCAAAATGTTTAGGGAAAAAATTTATCCTTCTTGAAAAAAAACAAAAATGCCCAACATGTCGTGGTATAGGATCTACAAAACTAGTAGTGGGAAGTAAGCCCAAAGATAAAGATAATTGTCCTGATTGTAAAGGTACAGGATATATTATAAATAATAAGGAAGTAAAATGTTCAGAATGTAATGGTACGGGGAGAGTTACTATTAAATGCCTTCAATGTGGTGAATCAACTTTAAATTCCTCCCAAATATGTAGTAATTGTGAAAAAAATCTTAAAATCTATCAATTAGTTCCACCAGTTTCATCCAAAGTTGTTGAATTCAAAAAGATTTATAGATCACAAGTTGTTAATATTGTTGATTTTGGATATTTTATTGCTCTAGCTCCTAAAATTGAAGGATTAATTAGAGGGAAATATCAAGGAAAGGTAGGAGATTTAGTTTTTGTGAAACTTATCAACATTAAAGGTGGAAAATTAGAATTTGAAAGAGTAAATCTGCCAGAATTCCTCAATATTTCCATAAAACGTGTTCATGACGCAATTGTTTTAGAAAAATTAAACAAAAAACGTGAGGTTGGATCCTATGTTTGTAGTCATGCACGAGTAGAGAATATTAGACAGATTCCTCGTGGACCTAAGGTTTTTACCTTATTAGATGAAACAGGGATTATTGAAGCAGCAGCTTTTAACCTAGATATTTCTGATAATATTGTTGCAGGAGATATTGTCGAAGTTATTGGCCAATATACCATGCACAGAGGATCAGAACAAATTGAACTTTCAGACATATTTATTGTAGATGAAGCTTACGCCAATGCTTTCAAAAGAAATATGAACGAATTACTAAAAGAAAAAAGTGAACCACCTAACGTGGATTTTCTCGTTAAATCTGATTTTTATGATCAGTTAAGTCCAAAATTTCATAATATTGCCAAACGAATAAGAAGAGCAATCCTAGAAGTACAACCGATAATTATTCGACACCATAATGATTGTGATGGTATTACTGCTGGAATTGCTCTTGAAGTTGCTCTAAGAGAGCTGTGGTTTGAATTATTTGGGCCAGATGAGGAACAGCTTCGTCATATAGTAAAAAGGACTGTCAATAAACCTCCTTTTTATGATCCATTAGATGCGGTTCGTGATCTTGATTTTGCTCTTTCTGATCAAGAAAGATTTGGAGATAAACTACCAATCGTTATAATGCTTGATACAGGAAGTAGTGAAGAAAGTTTATTTTCATATAAATTATTAAAGACCTATGGTTTAGAGATTTATGTTGTTGATCACCATTTTCCGGCAAGTGAAATTCAGGGTACTGTGGATACTCATCTAAATATCTATTTTGTTGGTGGTGACTATAACATTTGTACAGGCATGTTAGGAGTAGAATTAGCTAGATTGATTAATCCAAAGGTTACAGATACGTTATCTCATCTTCCTGCGATTGCAGGAAAAGGGGATAGAGTGACAGGTGAGGTATATAATCAATACCTTAAACTTGCGCTTGATAAAGGTTATCAGGAGTCCTTTTTAGAAGATATAGCTTTAGCAGTTGATTATCAAGCTTATTTCTTAAAATTCTCCCCAGGTAGATTATTGTTGAGTGATTTATTAGGTTTAATTAGCCAACAAGAAAAACAAGTAAATTATGTTCATTTACTTTCTTCAGAAGCACAAAAACAACTTAAAAGTCAATTAAAGATCTCTTTGGAGTATGTTCAAGAAGAAACTTTAGTTAATGAAATAAATCTTGCTATTTTAGATGTTGAAAATTATACAAGCCGCTTCGACTACCCTCCTCCAGGTAAAATAACTGGAAGTTTATTTGATCATCTTACCACCAAATATCCAGGACTTCCTATTGTTACGATTGGTTTAGGTTCGGATTTTGCCATTTTCAGATCACAAAACGTGGATCTAGATTTTCCAAATCTCGTTAGAAAATGTGCGCAAAAACTTCCTCATGCAGGAGTAGAGGGAGGTGGCCATGAAATCGTTGGGAGTATGAAATTCATAACTGGTGCTAGGAATGAGGTTATTGAGATTATTAGAGAAATTCTCAACTTGATCGAGGTTTAA
Organism: Candidatus Hodarchaeum mangrovi; assembly: GCA_016839515.1. Lineage (GTDB taxonomy): Archaea > Asgardarchaeota > Heimdallarchaeia > Hodarchaeales > Hodarchaeaceae > Hodarchaeum > Hodarchaeum mangrovi. The sequence goes on along the minus strand of JAEOUE010000180.1, from coordinate 9,679 downwards.
AACAGGAGGTTTTAAGTGGAAAAGGTTATTATAAGAGAATATTCTGAGCTAGATGAACATAATTGGATTAAATGCTATTTACATTCATATTCTTCCTCTATTTACTTAAATACAATGGAAGAGACTAAACCCAGATATGAAACGCCTTCAATTCAGCTAATTGCAGAAAAAAATCAGAATATTATAGGAATTTTAGATATCATTTTTGAAGAAGTCCCAGGGCAGCTTGGTTCAGATTTAGAACAAAGAAGTGGCATAATCACTGTTCTTGGGGTTCTTCCTTCTCATCGAAGGACAGGAATAGGGATGCATTTACTTAAAAAAGCTGAATTGATTCTTAATAATATTCATAAAGTATATAGATGTGAAGTTTGGTCTCGCGAAGATGTTATACTAGATAATTTTTGGTCAAAATTAAAATTTCTTTGTATTGATCATTATTATGAGGTTTATTACTCAGATGACTTTTTTGAACGATTCAACATTAACTTTCCTTTTGAAATAACCCCACAAACTTTCATTGCTTCAGTGAATTCTCATTCATTCTCTAAATTAGTCCGTGATTTCGCTCCGGATCGTTCATTCAAGATTAAGATATGGGAAAAAAGTCTATATTGACATTAAAACAATTCTTCGAATTAGTTGAATAGTCTGAAGTTAAATACTTACTCTTTTTTCTATATCTTTCATAAAATTCTTAATAAGAACCGCTGCTTCATTCAAACCTTTGTTTTCGTATAGTGTAATTTATCTCCACCTATTAAATTACGGTATCACGGAATTTAGGAAAGACCCAAGAAGTTTAAGAAATGAGGTTTTACCATCTCAGTCTTATATTATCAAATACTATCATAATTATCTCTCATTCTATTGTTTAATAAATTTAATTTTTAGATAACTTCCATATAACAATGAATTTCTGACAATCATGTACATTTTAGTCTAGTAAATTAATTTGGTTAATTCATCAAAAGATAGACAATTTGTTTTGATGAATCCCCATAATCAATGAAATATAATTGAATACAAACAAAAAGTCCATATATATTACTAGTATAAATGTTAATTAAACTAATGAAGGCTAATATATGTCAATTTACTGTTCAGAATGCGGTAGCGTTGTAAGTAAGGAAGATATTTTCTGTAATGCATGTGGTTCAAAATTAGATAAATTAAAAACTGCTAAATTTACTACCACACCAAGTTATTCCAAATCCACCTCAACCTATCAACATCAACCAAGAAAACGACTTTATCGAAGTGTAAATGATCGTTGGATAGCAGGTGTTTGTGGGGGTTTAGGAACTTATTTCAATATTGATCCTATATTAATTCGTATAGGATTCATAATAATATCCATATTAGGGTATGGAATGGGGTTAATCATCTATATTGTATTAGCTTTACTTGTAGAAGAAGAATCCTGATCAAAAAGATATTTTTTAAAAACAAATAAAATTTATGTGATTTAAAGTTTATTATCAGTATAATTAATTTCTAATCGTATAGTTTTAATATTTGGATCCTTTAACCTCAAAGTTTCGACTTGCCCTAGTAGAGAATTCCCAATAACCTCTTTGACAAATCTCTTTGTAGAAACAATCTGTCCATTAACCTCTAGTTTGAAATCTACAATCTTTTTCATGAAATCAACCTTAAAATAATTCAGAGACTTAATAAACTATAGGTTTTAAATACTTTCATAGAATTCTATAGATACCACCACAATTATTCAGGATCTATATATTTTGTCTCTTATAACCTTAACTTCAGTTACAAAAGAATATAAATTAGGAGAAATAATTGTCACTGCTCTTAAAGATATTAATTTGGATATAGAAAAAGGGAAGTTTGTAGTATTAGTTGGACCATCGGGTTCAGGAAAAACTACATTATTAAACTTGATCAGTGCTATTGATTACCCCTCAGCTGGTAGAATTCAGATTGATAATGTTGATATTTCATTTTTAAAACGAAAACAAAGAGCTCAATTTAGAAGAGAAAAAATTGGATTCATATTTCAATTTTTCAATTTACTACCTACTTTGTCAGCCCTTGAGAATATTGAATTCTCTTTAGATCTTTCAGGTATATTAGTTAATGGAAAACGATCTTTTGATAAAAAAGACATTCGTGAGACAGCAATGACATGGCTACGTGGTGTTCACCTAGAAGAAAGAGCTAATCACTTTCCTAGCCAATTGAGTGGGGGTGAACAGCAGCGAGTTGCAATTGCACGTGCACTAGCTAAAGATCCACCTATTGTAGTCGCAGATGAACCAACTGGAAATCTTGATTATCAAACGGGGGTATCAATTCTAAATTTAATGAAAAAGTTAAATGAAACCACAAATAAAACTTTCATTATAGCTACTCACAACCAACAAATCGTAAAAATTGCTAATGTTGTTATTAGTCTTCAATTTAATCAGATTTATTGTTATGAACAAGATAACCCCCTTGATGTTTCAAAGCTTGCTTGGTAAACTAAATTTTGGACGAATAATCGAATGAAGTTCTTATCACGTTACTTCTTGAAGAAACTTAAAAGGGATATATTTTCCCAAAAATTTGTGTTTTTAGCTTTAATTATATTATCCTTTTCAGGAGTTGGATCCTATTTGGCTTTAACAATGGGATATTCGAACTTGGAGACCTCTTATCAGCAAATATATAGACAAACAAATTTTGCAGATGCGGAAGTCTCAACACACCATGATGTTTGGTTTAACGTCTCTAAAATAATACCAACACTTACAATGTTAAAACAAAGACACCCCGAAGTCCAAAATTTTAATTATAGACTGATTATGGATTCTGGATTCAATTTAACAACAGAAACTAGCAAAGGTGAGTTTAGAAGATATTATGCAGGAGGGAGAGTAATTGGGATTAAAGGTAATTTATCAAAAGAGGAGAGAATTAATGATCTTATTATTGAGGAGGGAGATTATTTTTCACAAGATACTCCAGAAAACAATATATTACTAGAAGCTCACTTTGCTCAAAGATTTGACCTAAAAGTAGGTTCTTCACTCGTAACACGAATTTTAAATGTTACAAATAATTTTACTATTGAAGGAATTGTGTTCAGTCCTGAATATCTGGTAATAATACCTTCGAGCTATGATTTTCTTCCTACTATTATATTTGGTATAATCTTTACCCCTCTTCAGCAATTGCAAGAAATCACAAATCTACACGGGTTAGCTAATAATCTACTAATTGAAATAAAAGAAAAAGTTGATGTTCAAACAAGAAATAGAGTGATTAATAATATTTGGGAAGAGCTTAACCTTCAAACTAACAATTCCTTTATGTTACCAGTTATGCAAGAATACCAGATTTCAAATCTTGCATTAAGGCTTGATTTAGAGACATTCAAAGAATTAGCATTCTTACTTCCCTTAATTGTTCTTTCTGTTGCTTCTATAGCTATTTATATAACTACTGGGAGAATTGTTCAGAGTCAGAAGCGGAATATAGGTATTGCTGCTTGTTTGGGTTATTATTCAATAGATATTTTATTACATTATTCCTGTTTTTCTATTATTATTGGAGCTACAGGAAGTATATTAGGTATCATTGGAGGAATTATCGTATCACAACTTATTACTGGAATCTATGCATATTTCATGCGATTTCCCCAAATCATAGAAATTAATTATCAATTATGGATTATATTGCTTGGTTTCATTGCTGGTACAATTAGTAGTCTTTTAGGAGGTTTATTTCCAGCATGGAAAGCATCACGCTTAGTTCCAAGAGAAGCAATTCAGATTACACCAAGTTTCTGGAGTGGAAAGAAAACAATTATTGAACGAATAATTAAATATAGAAATCTCAATTTAAAGATAACAATATCTTTAAGAAATCTTTTTCGGCAACGAGTGCGAACTAGTGCGACTTTAATCTCGCTAGCTGCCGCAGTAATGATTTTAGTTGTTTCCCTGTCCTTTATTGACTCAATAAACAACGGAATTTATAGGCAATTCAATGAAACATCCCATTATGATATAACTATCAAATATGAGGAATTAAAATTCTTCGATCTTGGTGTAGATGATCAAATCAAATATTTAAAGCAACTTCCTGGAATAATTTCCGTAGAACCAGTTCTTCAACTCCCATCTATCATAGAATCAGGAGGACATATTGAAAATATTCTAATTACGGCATGGAACACCACAAATCCCACAGTTCATTTCTTTCAATGGCAAAATCCTAAAGATAGTTTGCAATTCAATAATAGTATTGTATTATGCCCTTCTCTTGCCAGAGTGATAGGTGTGAAATCAGGAGATATCGTAAAATATGGATTTCCAGACATTCCAGCCTTAAATCTAGCTTATATAGCTGCTCAATATGTTTGGAATGCGTATTCATCTTCTGGTATTGAAAAAGCAAGAAATGAAACTAAAAATTTCCTTTCAAACCTTATTCAAAATACTAAGGAAAGTTTATCTTTTTCACAAGAAAAAAAGGAAGTTAGGCTTCGAACTACTGATATTAAAGTAACAGGAATTTCAAAAGAGATCTGGGGAAACATCATTTATACTACAACTCAAAATTTAGTGGCTGATATGGGACTGGATATTTTCAAATCAGGTTTCGATATTGATCTTACACCTGTAACACAATTAATTCTAAAAGTCACTCAGCCTGATAATTTGACTTACTTAGGAGAACTACAGTCAAAAATGAGGAGTCTTGAAGGCGTACGTTCTATTGAATATAGAGCTGACTTCCAATCAGCTGTTAAGTCTCTATTAAATGTTTTCAACATCATAATATTTCTATTAATGATTTTTTCTTGTTTATTGGCAGCAGCAACGATATTTACTGCAATTTATGTGAATTATGAAGAAAGAAAGTGGGAAATTGCTACAATGCTTACGTTAGGACTTTCTGATAGCGAATTCATACAAATGTTTTCACTCGAGAATCTATTCCAAGCCTGTTTTTCCATGATCCTAGGTTTTCCTATCGGAATTTGGATGAGTACTTGGTTATTAGATAATATCCTTAGGGTGTTTTACTTTGAGATTATAATAAGTTTGTCAAGTATTTTGAGTATAATTACTGGTGTGATATTTGTGGTATTAATATCACAACTACCAGCTCTCTATCATGTTTTAAAATTGAATCTAACAATTGTTACGAAAGAAATTACAACGTAATTACATTTAAATGTTACTTTATAAAGAATAGAAGAATCTTGAGCAAAGATAACAAGTTATTTCATGCTCCATTAGGAATATTAGCAATAATACGTCCATCTCTCTTAATATCAATAAGATCTCTTTTATGGAGGGGCTGAAGCTGATTTTCTAGGACGATTGGATCCATCCCTACACTTTTCGCTAGCGATTCTAAGCTCATCTCTCCATTCATTCGTACAAGGATAGCTATTGGGGCGTAATTTGACAAAGAGAGGACTTGTTCGATATATTCATTGACATTTCTCATTTCATTTAAAGATTGTTTAGTTTTCTCCTCCTCAAGTTCTTTTTTGAGTTCGTCTATAGAGACTCTGTAATTAGTTATTTCTTTCATGATTTTTTCGTTTTGTTCTAGAAGAATTGTCAATTGACCATTTAATTGCCTATTCTTCTCTTTTAGTAAATCTTTTTCAGCAGTAAGATCAGTAATTTGAATATTATACTCCTTTAAATCTCCAATCCACTTTTTCTGTTCTTCTGCTAATTCTTCTTTTAATGAATCAATTTCATCTTGGTATTTTTTCGTATTTTCTCCTAACTTCCTATTTATATTCTCCTCATAGTCCTGTTTCACTCGTGTCAAGGATACTTGAAATTGGTCTTGAGCTTTCTTATAAATTTCTTTTTGTTCTTGAAGAGCTTTCTGATAATGCCCTTGTTGCTCAGAATATGCATTTGCCCATTCATTCATTGTACTTTGAGCCTGATTATCTATAATATTGTTTAAACGGGATATCTGAGCTGTTTTATCGATCAATTCCATTTCTAAGGAAGAATAACGATCTTCAATTTCTTTTAATTTGTTATTTTTCTCATTTAAGTCATTTTTAATATTTTTTACTTGTGAAAATAAATCCATATTTTGATTTGAAAGTTCCTCGTACTTTGTTCTCTCAATACTCAGTTTTTGACTTGATTTAGCATGATATTTATTGAAATTTTCTTCTAATTCTGAATAATCTTTTAATTTCTCCTTTAATTGCTGTTGTAAGGATTCTATGTCGAGATTTAACCTCAGAATATTATTTGCTTGAGCTTTATTCTTTTCATGATATTCTTGGATTTCTTTCTGATCTATTACCCCGAAATCTTCTAGCATTACTTTTTTCATCCAATTGAATGATTTTATGGTAATTCGAGTTAATTGACTTTCAATTGTCCGTTTAACTTCCTCATCAAAAGCTTTGAGTATTGATTCAACGTAAGTCCGATCCTCTTTTCGTGCAATAATGTTAGATCTATTCATTAGATCATTTTTTAAACCTGTAAATGCAACTCCCATCGTGTCGATAGCAAATTTTCGATCATTTGCTAAATCTTTAATAAATTCTAATCCATAATCCCGAATTTTTAAATCATGAGCTGAAGACATAACGATTCAAACCATATAAAATGAATATGTATCTTATACTTATAGTGAGATTTTTAATATTTGCTAATATATCAGTTCTAATAGCTCCTTAGTTTGACTTTAAAATAGAATTTATAAAAGGAATGGATTTTAAGATGAGATTAGGGCTTCTTATTCCCTCTTCAAACACTACAATGGAAGCCGAATTTGGTAGAGTAATTTATAAAAATGAATTTGATATCACTCTGCATATATCAAGATTAAGCCTTACCTCTGTTGATCCCACTTCTCTATATAATATGAAGAAAGAATTAAAACCAGAATTGCAAAAACTAAAAGATGCAGATGTTAACTTTGTCATTTATGGGTGTACTAGTGGATCACTTTTAGAGGGAAAAAAATTCTCTGACCAGATTATTCAGCAAATAAATGATTATCTTGGTCATGGTAATAGAAGTTCAACTACTTCACAATCTGTATTAAATTATCTTAGAATTCTAAATGTGAAGAAAATTGTTGTTATAACTCCATATAATGACAGTATTAACGAATTAGAAAAGAATTTTCTTGAAAATAATGGTTATCAAGTAATAAAAATTAAAGGTATGCAATTGCTACAAAATTTAGAAATTGGTAGAATACAATCAAAAGAATTACTCCAATTCATTACTCAAAATCTTGAAGATATTAGAAAAGTTGAAGCTCTTTTCATTTCATGTACAAATCTTCCTACTTTTAAGATAATATCTCAACTAGAGGATAAACTTCAGATACCTGTTATCTCATCAAACTCCGCGTCGTTATATGAAGTTCTAAGCCAGAATAATATATATAAATCGATATTAAAGAAATTTAATAGGATTTTGGATAATTAAAATCACGATTTTTCTATTATACTTAATCTATACATTTTAAAAATATTTTTTTAATAATTTTTTTCTCTATTACAGGATCAATATTATCTACTGTTGGTGTACATTTTTTGGTAACACCATCGACAATTCCTTTCTTATTCAACATTTTAAGGTATGTAAAATGTTGATCATAACTGAAATTATGCTCAAATAACGAAGAAAGAGCATAAGCTCCCCAATTTGAAGTAGTTGCCAACAAGGCTCTATCTGCTAAGACATTAGAAGCAATTCCATTATGACAGGGACAAGTACAAACATTTGCTAAAGGGATTAAAGCTCGAATTTCATTTTCATATCTACCTAATCCCATCTCATTCCCTCCATCACCAATTCCAATTGTGACTGAATTTTTATTTTGAAGATTAATTCTTCTCCAGAAATCAGTTACAGGTCTATAATCAGATTTTATCGCATCACCATTCATATGGTGAGCAATACCAACTCTATTAATTCCAGGAAACTCAATACTAATCCCTAATGTATTTACGCTTAAGTCAACATCTATTGGGAATTTATCTGCTGAAAAAAGTTTAATATCTGGCAAAATTTCTCTAATAATATCTGAAATCATATCTAATAAAGTAGAAGGCAATAAAAAGACAATATTCTTCATATTTAATTTTGAGACAAAGGCTTCAGCAAGTACAAATGCCCCTAGAGGTCCATCAGTTTCAAATGTGTTATTTTTAGGAAAACCAGTAAAAATAATGATTTGATTAAATTTTTTTTCGTTTATAAGTTTAGCAGTATCTTCATAACAGGATTCTTTAATGTTTCTATTCTGTAAAAGTATGTTATACAGATTTTTAATTCCTCGTCTATCTGTTTCTAATAAAACTTCTTTTGATTTCATGTATCTTGATCCTATCTAAATTATTTGAATCTAAATATCAATTATTTACTATTGAAGAATTTTTGAGCATTTTTCCAATATATTTTCTCATTTATTTTTTCAGGAATATTCAAACCATTAATCAATGTTTGAGAATTTTGATTATCTTCATCTGAAAAAGGAAGTTTAACCTGTTGATAATTTGTTTCCCAAAATAAACGCTGTGTCCAATACCTAGTTGGAATGTAATCTATTGGTCGATCTTGGTTACTCCATCCAACGGATAAATCTGTTGCAAATAAAATACGATCTTGATATTTGTGTATAAACTCCCAAGAGGATTCTAAATCTCGTCCTAGTTCTCTAACAATCCATTTTGTTGAAGCAGTATCAATCATTAAATTTGGAAATTTATCTAATAATTCCCCTAGAAATGAATGATTATTAGGTTCTGGTAAACTCCCAAAATGTACACTAATTACCTTCAGCTTAGAATGAAGAGATAAAACATTAGCGAATTCTGATATTGCTCTCTTTTTACTCCGATACTTTTCATCTAAGTATTTTTTCTCATACCAAATATCAGGATCTGCCACATGACAATCAATTGGAATATTTAAATCTTCAAGTAGAGCAAAAACTGGTTCAAACGAAGAAGAATCTATCGAAAAAGGTTGTTTTGCATTTGTATAATCCAAAAATCTTGGCCCAAACCACATTTTAGCTATTGAATATCCCAAAGTATGAGCTTCCTCAACTGCTGTGAGCAAGACTTTAGTATTATGCTCCGCAAAGGCATTAATTGGTAAATAATAGCCAAATTTGATTTTATCAGCTTTTTCTTCACTCTCCAAATTTTTCTTGATTTCAGGTGATGCAATTCCCATGAATTTTTTAACTCCATAGACTTCACCCCATCTTTCTAGCTCAGAAAAAGCATCAGCACTCCAAATATGGACATGAGAATCCCAAATTGGATTTTCAGAAGATTTTAAGAATAATAAGGGATTTTCAAGATCGAATTTCAAATCTACTCACATTATTCTAGTCATTTTTACTATAGACTTACTAATGGAGTTGATCTTCTCTGTTTCAAAAAGTATACTAATATGGCGTATGTGTTAAATACTATAATACTTTATAGCATTTTTAATAATGAATTTTGATGTATGATTGAATTTTATAATCCTATAATTATCGAGTGAACCCTGTAAAATGCCTAATTCTTCACTTTCTTTTATTAAAGCTCTCATATTTGATTTTGATGGGACATTAGTAGATACAAAAAGATAGTATTTTCAATTAATTGCCGATTATTTGAGCCTCGATATAAATCAAGTATTATATACAGCAGAACACA
>JAEOUE010000179.1 GCA_016839515.1 Candidatus Hodarchaeum mangrovi | reverse complement strand
TGGGGCTTGGTTATTATGGACCGCAGACTGTTTTAGCATTAGGTGCATTGATGCTTTGGGAAGATATTCTAAATGATCTCACAGGATCCCAAGATCAAACAATCCATGCCTTTGTAAAAGCCATCGATGTCGCTTCGGGGGCACGTAGTGCTAAACGGATGGAAAAATCGCTGGAAACGATAGGCATGCTAGGCCAGTATTATCCTATGCCCTCGATGCAAGGACTTCCTCGACCTGAACGCTTGGAGGCGATTAAACCTGGCTAGCGAATATTCAATTCAAGATTATATTAATTATCGGAAGAATGTTGGAGTCGAAGGACTATTTATTACTGGCCTCCCAGGAACAGGTAAAAGCAACATTGCAAATTCTATTATTACCTATTGTCTGGAACAAGGAGAAAGTGTAGTTCTTCCAGGAGACCGTTTTTGTGAATGGCGCCATTTCCTAGAGTATCCTTCTTTGTGTGACGTACAGGTTTTGATTCCCGAAGAAGATGATTTAATCTTTTATTATCCCGAGTGGTTAGAGAAGAGAGACTATTTTACAAAAGTTAATTATAATGATATAGATATAGCAGAGTATTTAGAAGACAAAGCCAAGCCCCAAATCTTGGCGATTTATGATGCTCATTATACTATTGCACCCCGAGCATTTCTCTGGGTAGATGTTTTCAAACAATTATTAAATCGTATCTTTGATTTAGACTCTGCTATTACTTTACTTTTTCATGAAGCAGGGATCTACTGGTCAGAGATGGCACAAGGAGACCATTGGAAAGCAGTCGATTTATTCAGTCAGTTTTTTGTTGATGCACGAAAAGGATTGGTTCGTCCAATTTTAGTATCTCAGCTGGAGACCGAAGTTAGTTATACTATTAGAAATAAATGTATGTGGCGTATCCATCGCAAGGGATTAGGAACCCATAATCAAGCCGAACCGTTACGAAAGGTCATTCCTTTCACTGCTCTTGATGAATATCACTTACAATTTGGTGGTATTTATGTTAGATATAATATAGCGGACCTATTTGCAGAGAAAAAAGAAATTTACAAAATGATCCCTCGCCGTTACATTGATGAAGTCTCTCTCTCTCCTGATGGTGGTGGTAAAGAATCTACAAAATGGATAAATTGTTCTAATTGCGGACATAGATGAAAAAAACGAAAATCCAAACCTGTAAAATGTCCCAAATGTTATAAGACTATTAATTATGAGAAAGCAGCACTTCACTTGTCATGATTTTCATCTTCTTCTCACTCCCCGATCATGCTTAAGACAATAGGGCCGATCATGGAAGCATTGAACCTGACATCCTGGATGCTGACATCTATGCGAATGTAGAGGTAGATCAGTAGAAGAAACCTGATTTCCCTTGATCCATTGATGATTAGTCATTTAATTTCACCTCTTACACAATCTCTTGTCTAGATTTCTCCCTATTTCTCACAGAAATGCTATGGGTTTCTTTCTTCTTGTACTCACTCTCTATGGCTTCCATTATGATTTCTGTGTTTCAGTGTTAGCTATGCCTTCCTGGACACTAGACACAGAAATGTTGATAAGCGGCTCTGGAAGGCTTTTCTCATCGAAAGAACGCTCGAGGTTTTCTCTAAGAAATAGGGAGAAATTCTCCGCGGTTTTCCGATCTACGTTCAGTTGTAGTTTGTGAGGCTTACTCTTATCATTTAGAATTAACAATCCACTATAGACAAGGCTTTTTAGGTGGGGATAAACCGTTTTATAGGTACTTTTCTTAAAATCTGCAAATTCCGTATAAGTAAATTCTCGGGGGATTTTTCTTTCAAAGTAATTTTCCTCAATAATCTGCCAAAACTGATCATTCTCTTTGATGTCCTTGAGAAAGCCTAAAGCGGTTTCCATTACTTTGGTGAGGGTTTGCATAATAGTTTCAGAGAGTAATAACATAGTTTCAATAACATCCTCTCTGGTAGCAAGTAAATAATTAGTATCGGGGTTTTCTTTATGGATTACTTTATCGCGTTGATATTGAAATAACAGGGTTCTTAACCTAACAAATTTTAAGATGAGTTTATTAGTACGTCTTAATTGTGGATCATGTGATAATTTACTCATGAATTTTCCTATGTCAGTACCCCATAAATTCACCACCTCATATTTCTCTAAGAACGGGTGAATATTACTTAAGATAGCGCTGGCTTTCATCACCGATTGACTAAGCCAAGGTTCTTCTTCGAGTTTTCCTTGCTCTATGAGGATAGCTTTAGTTTGTTTGAACCCCTCATCGGGATTTAATAATAATGTACGGTTCATTAATTGATTATCTACCTTCAGATTCGCATCTGCTGAGATAAAGGCAGGATGTCCTTCTAATTCGATTAAAACGGATTCTCCCTCGATAGTGAGCGTTTTGGAGATTTTCCCCTCAGAGATTAAAATACGGAATAATTGATGAACCTGAATTTGATCATCACTGGGTTTCTGAGGTAATTCAGGCATAATAATAACTTTATTATTGAAAAAAGACTTCTGTTTTATCCCAATTCGATGAAGAGAGGCAGAAGTCATCTCGTTCACATCAACATATCCAAACCCTTCCTTCCAGTCGGTAAAGAGAGTATCAACTTCTTTCTCATCCTTTCCTATCTTTTTTAGTTTTTTAATGGTCTTAGTTTCATATCCTGGGGGAAAATTGATTTGACAGGATTTGGTTAAGAAGGATTTTCCACTTGAGGATGCCCCAAGAAAGATTACTCCAATAGGTTCATCTAGAAGTTTAGCTCCTATAAACACATACAACACAATTAAGCGGTTCTTCTCTTCATTAACAACCCCTAACTTATTAAATTCGTCTTGGATTATTCCAACAAGAAGAGGATCTTTAAGAACCGCCAAAATATCATCGTTATCCTTTTCTGTGGGGGATTCGTACTGATAAGCACTTTTAACAATGGTGTCTACTTCTCGTTCGGATAGAGGAGGGTTACAATAATCATTATTTGTTTTATATAATAAAGCAGTTGTTTCCTCAAGAATCAATCCTTTCTTCCGATAATTGCAGCTTTGCACAAACAAACTGTTGTTTCTATCTCCCTCTATTATTTTTTGCTGTTCGGAGATAATACTTTGAGACCGTTTTCGTTGTTTAGACTTAACAATTAGTTTTTTCTCTAATAAAAGGTTTTCAATTTCGTTAATAAAACCTTTATAATCATTTATTCCCTTTATTGTTTCACTACTGGAAATAATTTCATAGGGTTGTTTTGTATCGGGATGAATACTTGGTGGAGCGACTACATACGATCCTTGCGAACGGATAGACAATAATTCTTTTCCTTCTTTATCTTTAAATTGAATGCGTTCAAAGGATTCTAATGCACGGAAATAAATATGAATCTTTCCAGAGCCTGTACGAATTACAAGGGTTTTTTCTAATAATGTATCAAATTCTGGGAATAATATCCGTTCCAAATCTTTTTGGTCTAGATCCAAAACAAATAAATTGTTTGAAGTCTCCCCACAAATAATAGCAACCCCTTTTGTGGTTTTAGCAGGAAACCATTTTTTATAGTCTTCGGGGGTGGGTTTTGTGGTTTGATAGTCTCTCCACTTAATAGCAGCTTGTTTAGAATTATTTTTGAGAGGAATAACAGTTAGTTCCAAAGCTAGATATTTTTGTATAAAGGATTGGGTCATTCTACAGATACCTCCTTTACACTCTCTTGGACCATTTGTAGGGCTTTTTCGAGATATGCCTTGATTAATACCTCAAGATTCTTGAATGGTCCTTCCCTACGAATGAGGTTCAGAAGTCGGTCTTCTGCTTTTTGATGTGTTAAAGCTTCTAACGCCTGGCGAAGATTGGGATAATATCCATATAAGCTTGCATTTGTCAACCCAAATTTTTCATATTGTTTAGCATACACTACCGCATAATTGAGTTTGTCTACCTGGATCAAATAATACTTGGGGTCTTGATAAAACC
>JAEOUE010000035.1 GCA_016839515.1 Candidatus Hodarchaeum mangrovi | reverse complement strand
CTTCACGAAAAAGCTCACTATTGAGTATTGCTTTGATCTCACAGGTCAGGTTGATCCTAACATTCGTGTGGATGAATTTTATGTCGAGGATGAAAATCTATCCATTAATTACTACTTTAATACTATCAGAGACGTCTCGAATGCCTCTATCCGCTGGTTTACCGATCAGGGCACTAACACCTGGCTTGAAGCTGTAGAATTTGAAAACCAATCTGTCATTCCATCCGAGGCAACCCTTCCAGGTCAGAAGTGGTATTGTTCAATCATCCCCTTTGATGGGACATACACCTGGGCACATCTGAATTCATCAATCATTTCCATTGAAAGTCGTCCCTCCCTCAGTACATTAGCATCAGAAATTATTACAATCGAAGAAGATGTGGAAGGCCATTATACCTTTGTTATAACCGTGAATGACACTTACCATTCCATCTATGCTGTTGAATACTCATTCAATGATACGATTGGAGGTACTAAATATGCGGAAGAAGTCCAGGGGACTAATACATGGACTCTTGATTATCAGCTCACTCCTACCCAGTTCCAGGATCTTTTAAACCGTTTAATTATCGCTGACATAAAAATCATCACTCAAGTTGATTATGATCAAACTTTTGAGATCTACCAGACATTTACCTTTAATTTTACCATCACAGATGCGGTAGCTCCTCGTGTAAAAGGTGTTGATTTCATCTATAACGCTACCAGTATTACTTTTTATGCTGAGCTACAGGAATATGGGAGTGCGATCAGTGAAGTGTCTTTGTATTACTACTTTGAGGAAGTATCCGCTGCTGCTCCAGCAGGATTGGGAGCCTCATTTTCGCAGTCAGAATACAGCGTTTTTATGAGCCTTCTTAACTCCTCTGCTCTCTCATCCCTTTATTCTGTTACTATACCTTTTGATGCCAATGGAACTGATTGGAAAGTCATTTACCGTATTGCAACCTTAGATAGTGCTGGAAATAGTAACCCAACAGCTTGGGATGTCCAACGAGACGACCCTGATAGCATTGAACGTAATATCATAAAATATCTTCCTCCTGGTCTACCAGAATGGGTTTTATTAGTTGCTGGTGCAATGGTGGTGTTGATATTCATAGGAGCTGTGGTGTATGTAAAATTCATTCGAAAACCTGAAATTGTGGGCCTTGATAAGGAATTAGTATTGAATAAAATTAGCGATGTAACTGAAACAGAAGTCCGTAATACGATGGAACTGCATACTATTGGTATAGTTGTTTCCTTCTTTGATCAACGACATGGACCAATTCCTATAATTGTACTTCCTGAAATATTGAAGGATAACTTCACAAAATTAGTCGAATTGAGTGACCGTTCATTTAGTAGCTGTGGATTTGCTGACAACTTTTCGGTTGAGATTCCCTCAAGTTATGATTTTGTATTAAGTCAAGGGATTAGAATTAGTTCTCTTTCATATGGTTATGCCTTAGAGAGACCTAATTCTCGTGGTGGTCAAGAAAATATAACATTGAATATCCTTGTTCATCAGGATCTTTTCCCTCTTGTTGAATCATTTAAAGATGAAATCAAAACAGAAGTTCATAAGATTCATCTTCACATGGATAAGAAAGAGGAAGAAATGGATGAAATTAATAGAATGATAAAGAATCTGCGTGAATTCATCAGTTATATAATTTTAAGTTATGAAAATATCTATCAGACCACAGAATTAATAAAAGAGGAAAAGTAGAAGAAATTTAAAGGATTTCTAACAATCTCTTTTTCTCTTCATATATTTTTTTTAAATCCAAATCATTTGCTTCAATGGCACATTCAATTAGAAGCTCATAAATTATAATTTCTAATGGGTGTTTGTCTTGTAATTTATTTAGAATTCTAGTAGCATTTTGTATTTCATTTTTTGAGAGATAAATTAGGACTAGTCCCAACCAACTTTCTAATTTGCTTGGATTATTTTTTATATTTTCTTTAAAAAAGGAAAATGCTTCATCATGCTTACCTTGTTGCCCTAATACCGTAGCTATAGCGTGTTTAACCTCGTATTTGTGTGAATATTCACTAATAATTTCATTAAAAGTCCCATATTTCTCATCAAAATAAATAAAAGCTTCATTTCTGATATCAATATTTGCATCTGCTAAAAGATCCAAAATTTTGAGTTTCAATAAATCATATCGGGAGTAAGATATATCAATCTTCTTCCTTAAATAATTCCAGACTTGACTTCTTACAAAAAAAGTAGGATCACTTATTTTTTGAATTACTTTATTGAAAATCCATTCATATGATGATTCTCTAATATTTATTTCCGATAATAAAATAGATAATGCTCTAATTCGAGCATCTTCAAATTGACTATCAAGATGGTCTGCAATTAGCGGAAGGTTATCTAATAACTGTGTTTCATCGAGCTTGAATATGAAATCCAATACAATTTTCCACGAAATAGTCCGAATATTAAGGATTGAATCAATCAGTAGGTTTTCAATAATTTGTTTTCGGATACTTTTATATTTTGGATTAATTAAATCAAAGGAAATCATTATCTCATTTAAGAGCTTTTCTCGTAATTGCGCTTGTTGAATAATCATTATTTGCAATATAGACATTAGCATCTTTATATCATTCTTTTCTCCAATTCGTCCTATTAAATTGAGCTTTTTCGTATACTTTCTTAATTCTGGCAAGAAAATTATACAAAAATCCTCTGTTAATTGAGTAAAAATTGGATGACTGGTCTTTTGAAGGAAATCAAATTTTCTTTCAAGTAATATCCAATTTTTAAGCCTCTGATCATCATTACAAGAATCAATTAGATTACTAATATTATCAGGTAAAAAGAGCTTTTCATATTCCGTATCTTGTCCCTTTAAACTCTCTGTATTTAAGGATTCAAATCTATCAATAGGATTTCGAAGGAGTTCGTTGATCATTCTCAGAAATTTTGTTTTGATTTGATCCTTAATATCCTCTTGAGTACAATATCGAATAATATAAGGAATACACGCCTCTTGGACAATCCATCGTCCTTGATTTATAATGCTATGGATTAACTCTGGAGAAATAAAGTCATCTTCGTAATTATAAAGAATTTTAAGAATTATAATTTGTAATTCCTGATCATTACTTGATTCAAGAACTTGAATGGTTATTGTAGAGATATTCTGATTGGTTTTTATTAAATTTAGTTCATGTGATGCCCAAAATACCTCTTTTAAAAACTTAGAGGTTGATTCATTTTCTTCCTGAATGTTAGGTAAAATTTCTACTATATAATCCCTAGTTTCTTGAGGAAAGATGGTTCTACATATTTCCCAGCTATTTTCAAGTACTTCTTCATTATTATCTTTTAACATTGGTTTTAGAAAATGAAAAACAGGTGGATTATTTTCCAAAATGAATTTTTTACATTTTTTTAAAAAAGAACAAATGTTTAATTGAATGTCTTGATCAAGGGGATTTTGAAAATTGATTATAGAAGATATTAATAAATCAAAATGAGAATCATGGAAAACTCCCATCAAATCATAAAGAAAACTCCATGCTTCCGCTCGAACTTCAATATTATTATCAATTAATAGTTTTAGAAGGATTTTTAAGATTAGATCAAAGAGTTTTTCACTATTTACTTCATGTATTAGCTTTTTTAAACCTTTTATTGCAGTTTCTCTGACAATGAAGCTTGAATCATTTAATAATTCAATAATTATTTTGAGGAGGTCGTTTTTGTTATTAAATGCATTATCCCTATCGATTAAGATTTGACAACTTGTTTTTCTAACTTCTGGATGTGGATCGTTAGTTAAATTCATAATTGGATAGATAAGATTCTTATATTGAAGATCCAAATCTAAAAATTTATTTAAAGAGATTGCTGCACTTTCTCGAACTTCCCAATTTTCATCAGCAAGCGCATTCTCAATCATTTCTAAGAAAATTTTATTTTTTTCCTCTGTAATAGGAATCCAGAGTGGCAATGTTTCACATACATTTTTTCGAACCAATGCACTTGTATTCCAAAACAAACCTACAACTTTAGTCCAAAAATGTTCGTCTTCTTGATATATATTCTGCGTACTCTGTAACAAACATTTAATTGCCACTCTCTGAACACGCCAAGATTCATCCGTTATTCTTTTCTCCAATGTTTCAAAAATAGCATATGAAAATCTGGAATCATTCGCAAATTGTACTAAAATTTCGCAGGATAATCTTCTTACCTCTCGATCTTCATCTTCGCTTAATTTACAAATTAAATCTATGACTCTTGGACTAATAATTGAGTTGTTATTCCAAAAAAGCCAAATAAAGGACTTTTTAGCATCAGAATTTATATCTAATTGTTTTTCTTCTATATAATTAATCAATTCTTCTATAATTGTACCATAACCTTTCTTTTCACGAATTAAAAATGTCAAAAATCCTTGAACATAATTGCCATCCGAATCAAAATTTTAATGATGAATTCTTTTGGTAATGACTTTTTTGGTAAGAGTGTAAAGAGTTCTAGGCAACGGAACCATAATTCAATGTTTAATTCCAAATTACCTATTATTTTGAGCAAGTGTATAGCAAGAGTTTCGTGTAATGAACTATTAAACTGAATTAGGAATTTTAATACTTCTACTGTTTTATCTCGAATAGCATATTCTTCATGATATAAAAGATTGAATATTTGGTCTAGGGCCTGATTATTTTTCCATAGATCGTCAGATGTGATATAAAATTTTAAGCCTCTGGATATTATTTCTACATCTCTACTTTCTAAGTCCTGGAGAATTTGATCAAGCATAAATTCATCTACCTCCCTTTGTCAAAAGATTTGATTTTTCATTTAATGAAAATGCGAACTTGAGAATGTCTTCATAAATCTCAGATGAAAATTTTACGTCCTGTGTTAAATTTTGTTTTGAGACAGCAATTAAGACTGCTAACCCTCTTTCTAAGAAGTATGTAAGATAAACATTCTTTTTCCCTTCAACTGAAATAACTGTATTTTCTTTATTAAAAAGGATTTTTTGTTCTAACGCATAAATAAAATATTTACGAATTTTTTTATGGGGAATTGAGTTTTTAAAGTGATTATTAGAAGCTTGAAGGAGAAATATCCCTTCATGGGTAAGAAGATGAACTTCAACAATAGTCTTTATATTTTTCGTTATATAATCAATCAGAGTTTTATTAAATATCCGTTTTAAATCAAAAATTTTTGAAATAATAGAGCCAATTGCCTCATAGATTGATTCATTAAACACTGAAGTTTCGAAATATTGAATTGGATTATTAATTTCTGAAGTAAGATATTTTTTTAGATTATCTGATATAATATTACGATCTGGACGTGGAATAAGATCCATTTTATGTAGGAACACAAATATTTCCGCATTTGAACTGAAGATCTTCATCCTTTCTAAAGAAAGCTCCAAGTAATACTTTGATCGAGAATAAAGAGCTGTTTGGAGAGGATCTATAACAAAGATAAATGCATCAATATCACTAAAAACAAAACGTGAAAGATCTCCAGTAAATTTATCTAAAAACCTTGTTTGTCCTCCTAAATCAAATATTATGATTTCAAGTCCACATAACCTTTTGATTTTTCTTTGATAATTAATTGTGGCATCATATTTTTCTCCAGGTCTTGTTATGATACCTTCTAGAGCATTTTTGATTATTGTCGATTTTCCAGTCTCTGCTAATCCTAATAAGACTAATTTCTTACTTTGGATATTATTAGTAGAATGCATGTTTTCGTCCTTATTTTAGATTAATCAAGTTATTTAACTTTATTAAATAATGTGTTAGATTGATAGTGAAAGGGTCTGTGATATTCTTAGGTCTCTTTTATCAGTTCTGTAGTTTTATAAACATCCTTATAGGATAAAACAATGTATGAAACTCTTTTCCTGAGATTAATTACTGATTCTAGAATTGCATCCTTGTTTTCAGGTTCATTTGTCATCAACATATGAATTTCATGAACAGCTGTTTGAAGTTCTTCTTTGAATTGATTAATTAATGGGAATATTTCTGGAATAATGAGTAAATTTACAGTATAATGTTCTGCTCCCCCTCTTGCTTCCTTATTTGCTATTGAATATCCATAGGACATCGAACTAATGCGTATAAGACTTTCTAGAGAGAAATCAAAGCTTGAAAATGTTTTTGAGGTGAAATCATTTGCAAATCCACAGCTGTTGAATGAACGATCTGAAAGGGCTATTAAAGGCGTTATATTATCCTGTAATAAGTCTGGAATTACAATAAGGGGAACAGGTCCAGATCTTTGATCAAAATAAGAAAGAATAACTCCAAGTGTATGTAGATCTAGAGAAGCATTTATTTCAGTATCACTTATTTTTTCTATATTTTTCATAACTATGTCTCTATCAAAACCTATTATTTCAGGTTTCCGTATGAACCTTACATACACCATAGCACCAACGAATATCAGAAAAATTACAAAAGCTGCAATTAATAAAATCCATTCGGGTAAACCTTGAGGTTTATAAATAAACCTATTCTCAATGATTCGTTGAGGGTAAGCTCTGATGTCAAATGCTAAAGGATCTTCATTTCCTGTTTTATCTGAGGTGGAAATGTAATATAGAATTTCGTAATTTGAGTTGTTGTGATGAAAATCTATTTCGAGAGACCAGAGCTCGTAACTATCTGTTAAATTACGATTCTGAAAAATCATTAAAGAACTCATCCAATCTGCAATAGTGGCTCCATTTCCCTCAGTAAAGGGTTTAAAATAATAATAAATAACAATTTGACTAATACCAAAACCAAATTCTTCTACTTCAGCATAAAAAGTTAAAAATTTGGGATCTAATTCATTATCTCTTGTAAAGTATGCATTCCTTATCCGAGGAGCAACTTCATCATTCATTACATAATCAAACATTGTAACTGTAAGTATCTCAAAACTAGTAGAATATAATAATGGGTTTACAGTAGATATTGCTGTGACTTCTATTCGTACCAAATTCCCAAGATAAGAATAGTTCTCTAGTTGATAATCTAATGTCCATGTTGTACCATTAAATTCAGCCCATTTTCTTTGTTCTAAGGTGTTATTTTGGAAATCAAAACGAAAGATTACCTCTGTGATGGGATTTTGTGGATCTGTAACATTAGCCCAAAAAGTATAATGACCCTCCTTATCAGAATTGATATCGACTCCAACCTCATTAATTGTTGGTTGACTTTCTATGTAAATCGATAAATTCACTTTTAGACCAAATAATTCTCCATCATAGGGGAGAATTTCAGCATACCAACTATCTCCTGGAAAAGTTTCTTCAGCTGGTATCTGACTTGAATTGGTAAATTCAGGTAGAAAAATCTGATTCTGATACCAGTATATTATGGAATCATCCAAGTCATCATCAATATCTTGGAAATCATAAACTAATGAAATATTCTCATTTTCCAATAAGAATTCAGAATATGAATTGTTTATTAACCAAAGATTCAGGATTTCTGGTGCTTTATTGATAATTAGGATTTCTTGAGAAGATTGATTTCCTGACCAGTCTTTACCATCAAAGACTCGTACAATCGCAAACCAGATATCTCCTTTAATGAGTTCAGATTCAGGAATTATTGGTTGGCCAGTATAGATATATTGAAATTCAAAATTTTTTAACCAAGAAATTGAATAACTAATAATCACATCCTGATCTGGATCATAAACTATAATATCCTCATTTAGATTAAAAGTAAGACTTGAATCAGCAAAGCTTGAATTAATATTTCCTTCAAGTGAAATTCCTAATATTCTTGGAGGCGAATTTAAAATAATTACAGGAGGTAAAATATATTCTTGGCTGTAACTAAGGGAATCAGAGACTTTTAAATGAAGGATCCAGACTTCTCCTGATGATGTATACGTTGAATTTACTCTTGAGCTATTTGTCAATTCTGGGACAAGAATTCCATTACGAAACCATTGAATAATCCGATTTGAACTTTCATTATCAGTATCATAATCGAAAAAATCATATTTGACCTGTAACGAATCGTATGTATATGGTTTAGTGGGAAGAATAGCGATGTTTTGAGCTTCAGGAATTGAGTTAACAACAGTTACTGATGTAGATCTATATAAAAGACTATAATTTGTCCCATCAAATAATCGAATTGACAGGTTAATAGAGTCTCCCTTTACATACAATAATTTGGAAAGAGTACTTTGATTTCTTGCCACAGAGATTTCTATACTATTCCTATACCAATAAATTTTAGTTTGATTCTGCCATTCAGAATCAAAATCAAGGTCATAAAAAGTATAAGTAAAAGAAAGGTCGTTTTGAACAGTTGGGGAAGTGGTGGTCCATGAAAATGATAATATCTCTGGAGGGGTGTTACCAATAAGTATTTCTGAGGAATTTATCCAAGAACCTAGATCACCATATCTGTCCTTTGGCTGGACGCTTACCATCCATAGATCACCTTTTGATAAATAAAAGGGTAAGACTATTGGTCCAGTTAGATCGCTCATAATTTGCCCATTTTTATACCAACGATAATTTGAGCCAACTACAAGACCATTCTCATCAACATCAATATCATAGATGAAAAAGGGATGATCTAAGTCTTGGGCTGTATAATTGACGGAAAGTGAAACAGCAGCAAAATATATAGCACTATCATTAAATCCAACAATATTTGGAAGACCAATAATTGTGGGTTTTGCATTTCCTATTTGTAAATATCCAGTTTGATAAGTAGTGCCAGAATCTTCACCATCATTGGGAGTGATTTTCGCATAAAGGATATTCCCTGCAACAAAATACTCATTAGCGAGTTCTATAGTATTTTGACCCAGAATGATGGATCCATTAATGAAAAACCAGTTTATTATAGTATTCTCTGTATCTTCACTATCGTTATCAACATCAACAAAATTATATACCAGAGTAATGTTCTGACTTGTATTTTTTCCTCCTTGAAGACCTAAATTTTGGAGAGAAGGAGGAGTATTAAAAATAAAAGTTCTAGATGAGTTAAACCATGATGAATAATTTTCACCATCAAAGATTCTTATTGAACATATCCAATTTTGGTTCTTTTTTGTTTGAGTTGAATCTATCTCAGTTAAATCATCATAAGAACTGTTATAAATATTATTAATATACCATTTAAGATCAAATCTTTCCTGATTGTCCCCGTCTAAATCACTAAAATCCCAATCTATAATTAAATTAGATATAGTTGTCGTATTAGAGGTAATTTGTATATTATTGACTTGCGGAATAGAATTTCGAATGGTTAATTTACTAGAATTATATTGTAGAGACCAATTTAGACCATCGAAAACTCTAATAGTAAAATTCCAAATTTGGCCTTTAACTGTAAGGCTGGGATTCACCGTAAAGGAATTATTGAGACTAGATTGTAGGGTACCGTTCATATACCAACGGATGTGTTTTTCAACCTGTTGATGCCCATCAGCATCATAAAAATTGTAACTTGCAATAAGAGTTTCAATTGTAGAATTTGTATTACCAGATAATAGAATATTTTGAACCTCAGGGATGGTATTGGTATATGAATCAATTGAAATCAAGATAGAGGTATAATTTATACTATATTCAAAACCATCATAAACTCGGATTATATATTGCCATGTTTCTCCAGAGGCTGTTTCAGAACTTAATAGGATTGTATCATTTGTTTTTGTTGAATTAAATTGCCCATTTCGATACCAAAAAATGATTCTCTCCCCTACTACTTCTACATCCCCATCTTCATCATTATATAGATATGTAATATTGATATTATCGGAAGTAGTTATACCTGTTGTTTTATTAAAAGATGGAATAGTTGTTAATATTGGTAATGAATTCAAGATTGTCGTATTTGGAGAGATATAGACTTGAGAATATTCCTCTCCATCAAAAAGCTGGATTTCAAAACGAAATATCTCATCTCTTGTTAGGTCATCAGGTGTGATATAAGTGGAGTTCATCCATTCTGGAATTTCTATCCATGTTCCAACCCATTGATACCATCTAATTATTGTTACATTCAAAAAATTATTTGGGTTATCACCGTCTATATCAGATGCAATCCATCCTGCCACTATTTCGTCACTACTTGTTGGTGTAGGTGTAAGTGTTACACTACTAGCTTCAGGAGGAGTATTAATAATGGTTGTGATAGGCGAATAATAGAGAGTTGAATAATCATCGCCATCAAATACTTGGAGTGTATAATTCCAAACCTGACCTTTACTTGTCGCACCAAAAGGAACTGTCTTAAGATTATTATAAGCTGGAACTAAGACTCCATTCTTATACCAGCGGATTAAAGACCCACTTTCGCCATCCCCATCTACATCATTAAAAATCCAATCAGCTAGTAAAGATTCATTTGTTCTTGGATTAACCGAAATAGATAGGTTAGTTGCTTCTGGTGGATGATTCGGACCAGTTCCAATGTGTTTTAACGAAATGAAAGAATTCCCCGAAG
Source organism: Candidatus Hodarchaeum mangrovi (assembly GCA_016839515.1). GTDB lineage: Archaea > Asgardarchaeota > Heimdallarchaeia > Hodarchaeales > Hodarchaeaceae > Hodarchaeum > Hodarchaeum mangrovi. The sequence continues at coordinate 2,157 of JAEOUE010000035.1, read as the reverse complement.
TATCATTAGCAAAAATAGAAAAATTAAACACCTGATCTTTATCCATGAAGAGAGTATCGTTAACGAAACCAAATGGAGTAGGAACCATGATTGCCCATAAATTATTTTGGGGAATACCATCTATTTCAGTTACATTTACAATAACGGTGTCTAGTTCTCCCCAATTATCGGTGATGTTAGCATTAAATGTCCCATTGACTCCAATATCTGCAAAATATTCCCAGTTTTCGATTATGGGAGCTGTAGTATCAAGATTAAATGTATGGTTTCTTATTTCTGAAGGAACTGAAATATAGTTCTCTGCTGAATCTGAAGCATTTATAATCTGATACGAATAATACCCATTAAAATTAACAGCAATCTGTTTTACCCAAAACCCTAATTCACTTGGAGAACCATTATAAACCATGGCATATTGTGATGAGTTCACTTGGAGTGTGACTTCATCGACATCAGATTGAGAATCAGAGATATTCGCCCAAAAAATTCCCACTCCTGTCCCTAGATCGTCCACCCCAAAATCATTAATTGTTGGAGGAGTAATATCATTATCCCACGTATGAAGTAATGTAACATCAATATTCCATTGATCTTGTGTTGTATCAGAGCTTTCTTCTGTCCCCTTAAATCGAATAGTAAAAATTGATGATTTTAAATAATTTTCAATGCTTACATTGTTCCATGAATCCGTTATCAAATTTGGAATTATAATAATCCATGATCCGTTCCACACATCCACTCTTAATCCTTCTGTACCTAAATTTCCTGTATAAATTGCTAACTGAGCATTTGGTTTTGTGAAAATAGCAGAAGTCCATTGTAATTCTACATCAATATTGTAATTTGGCAGAGGAAGGTAATTAACTTCTAAAATTGCCAAATCACACAGCTGTTCTCCATATTTATTTCCTCCAAGGTCTTCAGTTCTTAAGAATATCTTAGTCCCATTAACTTTTTCCCAAGTATTTATGTAAGTGCTAACATCTACCTCTTTCCAGCAAAAATTTGGTTCCCCTGAAAAATTCATTATTTCAATCCAGATACTTCCGTTCCATAAATGAACAGAAAAATAAGCATCTGTCGGATAAGATGGATTAGCATGGCCATATACACTTAATTTTACCGAGATTAAAGTTCCACTCAAATTTACATCTTGAAATCCAAAATCTCCAATTTCATCACCATTTTTACTCCCGACTGCGTTTGCGACTGTATGAACCTCATTTACAGATGGTATAGTTTGATTATCCAAATACGGTGAAGCTCCTGTCTTTGCCCACTTATTTCGTGTAATATCCCATGAGTCAACAGACAAATTCAATTGATTTACCGTATTGACATCTGTTTCACTTAACACATCATAGAAATTATCTGGTCCAGTTTTTTGATTGTCAAAATTTGAGTGACTACCCTTATCTGTTACTCCATCTATATTTGAGACATTATTATCGACATAATCTTCATGTGAATCAATTATCTTGGCGTTTATCCCACTAGGAAATATGCTGGTACAGTTATTTGTTGAATCTTGTGTTGGAGCAATTAGACGATTAACGTGTCTTGAAAATCTTGTTGGTTCCTTTAAATTCTCTTTAATTAATCCAAAACTTCGCATAAGTCTATTTAACAAATTAAATGATTCTTGAGTATTATCAATCTGAGTTGAATAATCTGTTAATAAGAGACTGCCAAAAAAAATACATATCAAAAAAATAAAATTAAAATTAGAATAAATTCTAGATTTTATAGTAACCAAAGATAATATCATCTCTATAAATTATGAATTGATTGTTTGGATTAGTTAAAGTGATTATACAATATCTTTCAGGGCATTAGCTACCTCTTCCATTTTAATGAGGATATATTGTAAAGGTTCAACTTTTATTGCAATTCCTGTGAGAATTATTTCAGATTTAAGTCTTTCACAGACAAAAATCAAATCATCTGTTTCAAGATAAGTTTTGTACGTGTTGGAAGTCTTGAATTCATCCTGAATACGGTCTAAATTGCTTAACCACAGGTTTGCAGGGATTAAAATGGAATCAGCAAGATCACCCTCTTCAAAAACAGGTAAACCTTCATCTGTATACAGCGCTATCCCTGAAAGCTCTTCTGTGGATTCAATGAATTTTTGTAGAACTTCAGAGACGGTTTGGG
>JAEOUE010000178.1 GCA_016839515.1 Candidatus Hodarchaeum mangrovi | reverse complement strand
CTTTTTTGCTTTCCTATCAATCAAATCAAGCCTAATCTTAGTATTAGGGATTACCATCCCTGTAAAATAGCAAGCAATATCAATCACATTAGTTGGATCTCCTTTGAGCTCTTCATTAATAATTTCACGAATAGCGAATGCTAGAGTACAAACACCTTGTAACAATATATCTGGTAATCCTACACTATGTGCAAATTCTCTAGAAGTATGAAAAGGTAAATTAGGCCCTACACAACCATCATAAATATGGGCTCTTAAGGGGTCGATGAAAATATCTTTTTTCCAAAGGAATTTTTCTGTTGGCTCCATGTGTGGAATTTCGGGAAGATTCTCCTTTCCTTTTTCTCCTCCAACACACTCAACTCCACGTAACATACCACCAAGATATTCGGTAAAAACTGGTTTACCAGAGTTATCCCTAGCTTCATAGCATAGTATAATATGGGTTCCAGCACGATGAGGAAGCAATGCTATAATTCTAGTTCCAATGATTATGTGATCATTAGGGTAAATTAAACGATGGATTTTGATATATTCCGAATAATGAACACTCGTCATCAAAATATCATATTGAAAATCCTGCACGCTTTCTTCAGTAACATAATTAGCTAAATTTTCCACAATTGGCATAGTAAGGGATACTGGAAACATAGGATGAGCTATAATTCCTCCTTCTCTTTCATCGTCCAAGTAACAAGGATTACTATCTGCAATTGCTGCTGCATACCGCATAATGTCACGCCATGAAATATCATACTTAATTTCATTAAATTTTGTATTAATTATTTTTGAATGAACTTCCAATTTTGATCAACTTCCCTAATATAAGTATTACGATTATCCTAATTTTTTAAATATCCAGTTTATCTACTTTTCACCTATTTAATTGTAATTCTGAACTTATTTTAAGGAAACTAACTTCTACAGGGATTGTCTTAGATTCTATATAATTCAATTTAATCTAAATAAAATAGAATAGACATGCATTAACTATTGAAAATTAATAATAGGTAAGAAATGGATATAGTTTACCTTTCACCAATAATATTAAGAATTAAAAAAAATAAAGCCATCAATATGAGTCTAAAAATCCCAGAAAACACACCACATTCGTGGTCATTTCCACATAGAGCATTTTACCAATTAATCAAATTGGTTCTCCCCAGAATAATACGTATATATTTTCGATTTGAAGTAAGAAATATTCAATATACAGATCAATTTCCAGAGGGGGTACCAGTTATTTACTGTTTTAATCATAGATCACACTTAGATACCTTTATCTTTGCTAGTGCATTAATCTATCCTTTTGGTAATCGGACTACGTGTGGTTTAATGGCTAATGGAAAAGCTATGGAACAAAATAGATTCCTTAATCTTCTGAAATACTTAGGTGCTTATCCGATTTATCCAGAAAATTCTACACCTGCTCTCGATTATACTATCAAGCTACTAAAGGAAAATATAGCAGTCCTTATCGCACCTCAAGGGAAACGAATACCAAGTACTCCGATAGATGATTTTCATAATTTAATCCATCAAGCAAAATCAGGAATAGGAAGGTTGGTCTTAAAATTTAATGGAAAAATCCCGGTTATACCAATGTTTATCCATGGTTCTCATGAAGCCCTTTCTTTTGGAAAAATAATTCCAAAGATTAAATCATATATCTCAGTTTCAATATGTAAACCTCTTCTTTTTTCTGAATATACACGAGAAACAGAATGGACTGAATCTGATCCATTATTTTATTCTACTGCAACTAAAATAAGTAAAGAGATTATGTCCTCAATCAGAAATCAAATGTTAATTGAAGAACAATATTTTTTTCAAATCATTAAAAGAAAATTGAATATACCACTTGAGAAATTAAAGGTTACCCATAAGACTCATCCGAAGATCTATCATTTTTTTCGAAATCTTTTACAATATTCCCCATCTGAATTAAAACAGTGGATTGATTCGAAGCTATAAAAAATATATCCAATTATGTCGTCAAACACATATTATAATTGTTAAAGCTAGCTTTAAATCTGTTAAAGAAAGGAACAGATTGAGTAATGATTTCTCTTATCGTCTGATGTGAGATGGGATCCTTTCTTGACACATTAAATTATCATGAAACTGGAAAAAATAAAGGAGCAATTACTAGAATTAGCATATAAATTAGGAAAAGAATATGAAAAAAATTGTACTGGATGTGCCCAAACAACAATTGCAGCAATATTTGAAACATTAGACATTTGGAATGAGGACGTTTTCAAATCTGCGAGTGGGTTAGCTGACGGGTTAGGATTAACGGGGGATGGAACATGTGGAGCTTTAATAGGAGCCTCAATGGTTATAGGTTATTTATTTGGAAGAGAAAAGAAAGATTTTCAAAATATAAACAAACCAATTAAATCGTATGCTTTAGTCAAAAAACTACACGATAAATATATTGAGAAATATAAAGGAACATGTCGATGCTATGATGTTCAAAACCATTTATTAGGAAGGTTTTATGATCTCTGGGATTCAAAACAATTACAAGAAGCATTTGAATCTGGAATGATAGAACACTGTTCAGATTTAGTAGGAACTATTGCGAAATATGCAGTGGAAATTATTTTAGAAAGTGGTTTTAAACTTAAATATAACCATAAATCTATGTAACTTGACTCCAAATGATTTTTAACCTTTTTTTGACGAAAACAAAATTAAATTGCGAGTTATTGATAAGCGGAAAAAACGATGGATAATTCATAAAAAAACGCTATTTTTGAGACAAATAGTCGAAACTCTCTTGGAATATTGTTATAATTTTCTCATTTACACCTAAATTTTATTCTAAGAAAAAACAATAAAATATCTTCAAACTCCTATTATAACAATTTTCTTTTTTTCTTCTCTTGAACTCAGTTAAAGTCGAACTTCGTAATTCTTAAAAATCTCAATCTATTAAGACTTGACTATTACTTTTTTTCTTAGTTATGCTGAAAAGAGAGAAGGATTTGAGAATGAAGAATAAAAATACACTATTTTATGGAATAATACTATTCTATGTTTTACTTTTTAATCCTAGTCTATTCCAAGTGAATCAATCAACAGCAACAACATTATCGACTACATATATAAATGGACTAATCAGTATAAATGGTAATACTGATTTTGAGAATCAAGCTGCTAGTAAAGGATGGGCTGGGAATGGTTCTGCAAGTAATCCATATATTATTGATGGTTACGGGTATAACTTGCTATCTACGAACGCTTTTGGGATTTATATTCAAGATACAACCAAACATTTTATTATCCAGAATTGTGGCTATTTTTATCCAACGGCTAATTCGTGGAGTTCAGGTGCAATGAAGTTTGTTAATGTAGAAAATGGACGAATCTCAAATAACTTAATGTACGGAACACCAGAACCTTACTGGTATTCAGGTACTACACCTGGAGTACTTGGAATTCATCTTGAGGATTGTGTAAATATTGAGATAAATAGTTTCACAATATACAATTACGCTGGTACAACCCTATGTCATGTTTATCATGGAATTTTTATGGAAAATTCTCAAAACGTTAATATCACAAATTGTGAGCTTCCTGCTTCTATACCAATTTATGTAAGAAATTCAGCAAATGTGGAGATGGAAGGAAATATAATGCAGCACAGTGCAAGTCATTCTAACCCGAATATACGGCATAGAATAGGAGTGTATTTAAGAGATTCTAGCAACTGCTTAGTCATTGATAATGTGATCATGAACTGGGATACTTATGGTGTTTATCTTTATGGGACAAGCACTAATAATATTATTGTAGAAAATGGATTTTATTCATCTTATACCGGGCATACTAACTTAGTAGTCGATGACAGTACGGGGGAAAATTACTTGACAAGACTACTAACACCGGAAAGAAAGAATCTTTTTGAAGGTCCAGTTACCCCCACTCCTGGTTATTATCCTGGAAGTAGTTACAACACTGCTGGGGACGGATTTGACTGTGAGGATAACGGACTGTTTGAAAATTCGCTTTGGAGTGCTACAGGAACGGGGATGGGATGGGCCTCGACCATCGTAGGAGCTAAAAATGATTCTTATGGTAAAACCCATAAAAAAGTTCTTGCAGGCTTTACAGGGACAGGATCCTCGCCAGTTTTTACTCTTGATCAAGATACAGGGGCTTCACATACCTCTGGAACAGTTGAATTTTGGCTTTTAGCCTCTGATCCGTCAATGACTGGCAGTACATTTTTCAGTCTGAAATCAGCTACTGATCTTATGGTATTCAAAATTCTATTCGAAGGCGGGTTTTTCAAATTTACTGATGACGGATCTACAATTACTACTAATACACCTGCAGAACATGAAAAGTGGTATCGTATCTCACTCGATTATGATACTAGTACCTCTGATGGCTCTTATTCTTCTTTAGGCGCTTATCAATACAAATTCCGAATCTATGATTCTCTTGGGATGCTACTTTACACTTCTCCTGCAGCAGATTTTGAATATGAGGAGGATGTCCGTTATTTTCACCTTCAGGCTCAGGGAGGACCAGCTTCTGATTTTACTATTTATTTGGATGCGCTGGGTCATTATTGGCCTGATAGTTCTGGTATTCATGGGTATAATGTAGGTGATAATCAAGCAGAAGGAATATTAATGGATCTTGCCTTACAACGTGTTCGTTCCCCCTATTTGAGATTAGGATTTTCAATAAATAATGAAGCTTACCAATATATTACTTGGCCTGGGGGAAATTACTTTTACGAAGCTCTTATTGATAAATTAGTCATTCCAATACCTGCTAAAGATGGCTCTCAAAATGTCAGCGTTTTTTGGGCCGATGCGGAAGGTGAACCCTATACTAACTTATTCCCATATATAGTTTACTTTTCTACCTATTTCCAGACATATTATAGCGTATCTGAATATTTGGAAAATGGGATTGCTTACCCTCCTGGAAAAATGGTATTAGCTGATGATGATGACTTAACAATATCTTTAACCTATTCCACACAAAATTGGTATCATCATGAGTCATGGACAAAAGCATCGTATTCTTTTAAAGTTAATAAAGGTACATGGATGGGTCCTTATACGTTTCAATCAGGATTAGGGGCACAGAGTGGAAATTTTACCATAAAAGCAGGTAATTATTCAATCTTTGATAATTTGTACTATTATATCACTCTTGATCAGTATGATGACCCCACCTACTCAAATCATCTGGCATCTTATTACTTAACAACAGAGCCAGTAGCTCTCAATTACGAACAAAGAGCTCGTATTTTTGCTTTTCGGAAGAAGATTTCGCCAATTCCGTATGAACTGACTTTGAATTATAGCGTTTATTATCAATCGCAAATCAATGCCATTACTTCATATTTCGATGATGCAGGAAATGTAGTAAACGTAACTACTTATCCTTACACAGATATCCTATATCAAAATATTTCCCTCAGTTTTTCCAACACGACAGCCAATCTAGACGAATACAGTGTTTCCTGTTTTAATGAATCTTTGCTTAATCATATTATGGCAGGAGAAACAGGGAACATTTCTACTGCTATTGATCCTATATTCACTTATCCAGATGCCATTTCGAGTCCTTTTATTCTTCCTGAAGATATGAAGTTTACTACAAGTACACCAAACAGTACATATGTAAAATTTTTAACAATCCCTGCTGTTTCATTCTGCTATCTTCCTGGGTATAACCTGTCATTTACTGGTGGATTATTTAGTCTTACCTATACGGGATCTGAACAATGGCCTGATTCTCAACATATTGTACATACATTTTTAGATAGTGCCAATAATGTTACTATTCGGTATGATAGCGCTACTAAAATCATGGTATACTTTGAATACATTAATACCACTATTCCAAACCGAATGCAGAGAACTACAATTGTCCTCAGAGAGAATAATGCAAGCTACCCAATCAATCTTAAAATTTCATGGTACGATGAAATTATTTCTTCAGGAGTGAAAATAATTCCCCACCATTTACTAGCAATTGTTTATGACCCTCCAGGTGACCATAGCTTTGGTCAGATTTCTTCAGGAACTACTATTACTAAAGGATTTAGTGTAACGAAACAAGATAGCAAAACGTTTATCGATGAATGGAAAACTCTCTATTTTGGACAAGGGAAATCAACTGGATTAACAGGGGTAATTAGCAATATTGCTGAAATCTTAACCGAAATACCTGGACTGGGTGATGTTCTGAAATCTGCAATACCAGGTTTAGGTCTTCCACCAGGACAACATGAGATTAGTAAATCAATCACCAAGGGAATATCCACTGATTATGAGTTTTCCATAACATATAGTAGTACATTCACTTCTTCATTAAATTCTGAGGATCCTGAGCTAATTGGTGCCGGAGGAGGAGATTTGTATTATGGTACCGGGATGATCATCTACTGGACTATCAAACACCGAATTCGGTATATTGACACAACCACAGCTTCGAATAGCACGACAGATAAAGTTCGATTATGGAATGGAACAAATTGGATGGAATATGGTCTAGCCTTTAATACGAGTTTTACTGTTTTAGGAGCATATCTTGAAAATTATGGTTTAGAAAACCTTACAAAACAAAATCCATTCTTAAATGACAACTTCAATTATGCTAATTATAAGTATCTGGAGGAGTATCAGACCAGTACAATGTTTTGGACCCCAGATTATATTACCGAGTTGGAATATTCCACCACTAGTTCATATACAGAGAGCTATAGTTTTACAGTCGATATTTCAAAAAGTGATTTCTATTGTTGGAACCAAATAATCACAGGGAGTGCATCTGTAGGCCTAGGTTTCGTTGCAGAGGTTTCATTGGGTGGAGGATTGAATATGTATGAATCTTCAGGGAGAAGAGGGTGGACATATGAATTTTCAATGTCTACTATATCAACCACAGCTACCGTGGAAAACAGACAAACAATAGCTCACTTTGAGGACGACGATGGTACACCTATTGGACAACATGATCAGTTTGGACTGCATATTTATCGTGATCTTCGGTATAACACCTTTGGATACCAAATTATCCCCGAATTCACTTATACCTCTAATCCTTATGAGTATGGAACCCTTGATCGGAGACCTCCGATAGCAAATGAACTTATAAAGTTAAATGAGTATATTGGAGGTAATGTACCACTTCAAGCCATGGCAATCGACGATGAAACGGGAGTTAAGTCTGTGAAAATCTATTATGACGATGATCCTGTTTTTAATCCTCCTGATACTGAATTACTAGTAACTTTAATGCAAGATGATGGCGAATCGGATATTTATGACTATCTGTGGAATACAGCTGGCTTACATGGGACTTACTATCTTTTTATGGTAACAGAGGATTATCATGCGAATAAACGTATTTCGAGCGGTTATTTGGTTCAAATTGACAATGTACTACCAGAATTCTGTCAAATAGCTTCGTATGGACTTTTTGAAGGACCGATTTCTCTCTATACAACCACATTTGATACTGATTCAGGTATTTCTTACGTTGAATACTGGAATGGGGATCCAACAAATGCTAGCAGTAACCTATTAGGGAGTAGCAGTGATGCAAGTACATCCTACCGTTATATCTGGGCCACTGATCCAAATGGTACCGATGATGGGTTACATTATATATTTGCTAGAGCGTATGACAGGGCAGGAAATTTTCTTGATTCTAAAGGTCTAAGGATGGAAGTTGACACTTATAAAGAAAGAAGTACTTCTTTCCCTAGTTTATTCACTATTGCTCTGATGTTAATTGTCATTACATATTTCTCCCCAAAAAGAAAGAAGAGAAAAAATTGAATCTCTAATTTCTTTCTCCCTCTATAGAGGAAATTCATAATACTTCTTGTTCAACGACTCGTAAAAGAATTTTTAATATCCATACTAAAAATTCGACTATCTTTTTGAGAATAACTTCTTTTTAAATAAAAAGAAACTCAAAGTAAAAAGACAAACCATAAATGTCCATCCAGAAATATTATTTCCATTAGAGGTAGTAACATTACTCTCTGTTACTTTTACTAACCAAAAATCATTCAATCCTTCACTATTTGAACTGGAATCTGAAAGAAAAATATAACCATAAGGGAAATGCATTAGAGTAACTCTGAAGTTATTTCTATCTTAAACGTCGTCAAACCAACGTATAATGCAAAAGAAGTACTCTCTCTAATAAAAACCATGAAAAAAAAAGTCACTTTAGGATAATTTATGGCTCTATACTATAGTTTGCTGAAGTAAAATCTTAATGGTATAACCCAAAAAGTCTGAAGCAGTAAGCTGAAACCTGTGTTGAAATTTAGATTTTTATTATTGAAATCTGGAAAATTAAACAGGGTTTAATCTTTAAAATTCTTGCCAATGGCAAAAGCATCTGCAACCATATCACCTAGCGCCCAATATTTATTATCAGGTTGCGAAAATGTGAAAGGATCAATTTTTCTTGAGTCTAATTTCTCCTTATTCATATATTGTTTTTCTGTGTAACCTGTAATAACTTCACCAAGTACAAGTGTTATTTCAGGTAGTTCGATGATATCATAGACTCGGCATTCCAAACTCAGAGGGCATTCCTGAATCATAGGTACTGATTCTAACTCTCCATAAAAGACCGTAAATAGCTTTGATTTGTCAACTTTTCTTCCAGATACAATACCACAGTAATCAGCTTTCTTTACTAAGATTATATAAGGAATATTAATGCTGAAAGCTTTATTTTCTCTTATTCCTTCAAGTGTATATTGTTTTTTTCCAAAAGCTACACCCCAGATCGGGGGTTTGCCATGTAAACGATTAAACCAAGCAACAGTCATAAAATTAGGACGATTATTGACAAGTGCTCCAACAATAGCAACAGGCATTGGAAAGGGGGAAATATTTGGCGTAATTTTAATCTTTGACATACTAATCCACTATTTCAGGTAGTGTTTACAATTAGTCTAAAAT
>JAEOUE010000177.1 GCA_016839515.1 Candidatus Hodarchaeum mangrovi | reverse complement strand
TGTACTCACTAAAATACATACAAATTGAGCGATAGCAGCAAGAATGAATGATTCTACAAATAATACTTGAAAAATAAGGGATTGAAATTTTAAACTGGCCTTTATTGCTTCCATATAGTATGTAATTACTTGTACCTCTTTCAAATCAGTGAATTGTTGAAGAAGAACAGTTTGTGTAGCATATACATCACGATTAGTTGATGCAACGAAATATCTAGCATAAGAAGTATTATAAAATTCCTGGAATTTTATTGAATTTATATAAATATATTCTCCATTCCCTAAAAACACATTAGATTTAATTACAGAAGCAATTGTAATATTTACAGTTCGATTTTCAATTGTACTCAATGTTAAGTTTGAACCCAGTGGAACACGCATTCGTTGATATAATAATTCAGAAATTATACAATTAGTAATGTTATATGTTTCATTTCCCATAAACTTCTTTGTTTGGTTTAAAATAAACGCAGATGATATCTGGTTTCCATCTCTCAGAATGACAGGTTCCGCAAATTCACTGTATCTAAATGGATCTACTCCAAATACATATGCATTAAAACTATTATTTAGTTTTGTTCGTTGTTCTTGAATAAATGAAGCTTTTTCAACGTAGGAATTTCGTTCAAGGATAAAAGTAAAATTAGTTGGTTTTGGTGCAATATCACTTGCTTCACACACTATATCAATCCTCCCCATTGATCATGAAAATAATCTGGAACCCCAGTAATTACCGCTGCAGATGTTAAACCAACCACAATAATAAAAGTTAAAGCCATCCCTGCAGTCATAATAGTAAAAAGACTTTTCTGAAATTCCCGTGATATATTTCGCATAGAGATTGTTCGTGTAATTGAATCAAACCAAAATAGAATCTTTTTACCTATCTGAGGCAAAAAGATTAAAATCCCCAGCTCTAGACATACTGTCCCTAGAAAAATTAATAATACTACCAAAAAATGTATTGAAATGATCTCAAAATCTAAAAATCGGGAGGGTCCTATAAATAGTTGTAGAACATATCCAGTTGTTGATAATAAGATACCAGTTATAATAATTAGTTTCCAATTTTGAAATCGAGATGATCTTTTTACTTGCATCTGGGAGTGAATATTTTGTACAATAGGCATTGTTAAAGCTAAAAAAATTGGATATAAACCACTTATTAAAGCAACAATTACTCCAGAGAGATAGGTGGCAAATATAGATGAAAAATGGATAGAAAATCTTTCAAATTGGAGTCCTGAATAAAATTCATCCATAACTCCAATCAACACTGCTGAAAGACCTGTTCCAACAAAAATGCCAATAGTACATCCTATAAACGAATAGATAAGAATTTCAGAGGCAATTGTTTGAATTAATTGTCTAGAACTAGTTCCTACTGCTCTCATAATTCCAATTTCTTTTGTTCGGTCTTTTATTGCTATAGCTAAAACATTTGTAATAAATAGAAATTCAACAACAAAAGAAGCAAGAATTAAAAGGTTCATAGCAGTTTGATATGCTCGAATTCCAGTCGCTTCAATCTCTGATATATCCTTTTGAACAAATACATCATAAAATAGTCCAATTCGATCCTTTATAGCCTCTGCTGTTTTACGAATTTCTAAAAAATTAGAAACCTGAACATCAATTTCTCCAATTAAATAGTTAGATTGCTGTTCTTCAGGAATTAAATCAATTAAGGTTTCAATATGGCACAGAATGAACATAAAACCGAATTTATTCCCAAAAAAAGGCTCATTACTCATAATCCCACCAACTTGAGCAATAATTACTTCTTCTGATATTGGGAAATAATCTCTTAGATTGATAATTTGCCCAACTGAAAACCCTAAATCAGCAATCCCTTGTGAAATAATTACAGTGGTTCCAGAAATTCTTTTTTGACCTGCAGTTAGATTCAAATTTTTCATATCAGGATGATTTTTAGGATCAATTCCATAAAGGAGAACATTAGAACGAATTTGTTCCTCAAGTTGATTAACTGATAAATAATAAACAGGACTGGCTTTTTCTACATTCGGGACTGATCTTATTTGACTTGAGATGGTTTTAAGGGTCGAATAATTATTCCATTGATAAATAGGGTTGATTGTTATATCTGTAAAGTTTTGATTGCGATGATCAAGAATAAAATCATCATAAAGTGTATCAATACTAACTACAATACCTGTTTCTAAAGCAACTGTAAAAAGAATGCCTAATATAAGTAAAAAACTGCGATAACGTGTTCTTGTAACATTTCTCCAAGCAATTCTCGTTGTTAACGTAGTCTCAGTTATCAAAAGACTTACTCCGCGCATAACTGAGTAGCGGAGTGGAAAATTTTCTATTTTTTCTGTTTTTTTCCATATTTTTACCTGGAATTCCTGTTTAATTATCTTTATTGTAGATTGAAGGCTTCTTGTCTGAATTGTTTGCTGAAGTTTATCTAATAATGAAGATAATTTCATGAAATCCCTTCATTTCATGATTGAAAGTTATTTGGTCTTAGATACTACTTTGTATTGATTTAGAATTTATAAACTTCTCTAGAAAATAAGAGAATTTTAAATTTATAGTTATGAGAATAAATAACCCTGAAATAATCAAATAAGTACTTTCACTTAAAAGATCAGAGATATAATTTGATTTAAAAATTTAATAAAAGAGGCAGAATTGTAGATATTCTCTTGAAAAGTAGAAATATTTAGAATGGGGTCTCTAAAAGACTTATTTATTTGTGAAACAATTTCCACTATGAGATGGCGTATTTTGGGTCAAAATACAATAAAAAATCCTATATTAACAGAGAGAATCATAATTTCACCCAAACAGATTTTTAATCTAAAATATTTCCACCTTCCTTTAATTTACGATGGGTTAACAAGATATGAGGTATTTTTCTCCCCTCAAGCTCTGTCTTGTGTTAATTCTCAATTCAGCAATATTACATATAATAAGGGTATTGATTTACTCAAGAATTTATTAACTGTTGTAAGACTCGTGTTATTAATTTCAGTAAAAAATATACAACTACTAAGCAAGTTCTGCAATGCATAATCCTATTTTCAGCTAAGGATCGAGTTCTTCAATAAAATAAGTGTCCTTAACTAATATTTAAGTATTTAACCAGTGTGATATTAAATGTGAAATATACTAATTTAAATAACTCCTTTTTCCAATTAATATAAATAATAAGATAAGAATCTTTGAAAACTTTATATTAAGAAATGATTGAGTCTTCAAGGGCATTGGTAATACACTGAAGACCTCCTTTGAGTTCTGTGTTACTGGGATATCCAAAACCCAGACGCATAAACCTTTTATTTACTTCAAACCAATGACCTGGTGCAACAAAGGTTTTGTATTTTTTTTTCAAGACCATGTAAAAGCTGTCAATATCTAAGTTAATGTTCTTTCTAATCCTCGGAAAGCAAATACAACCTCCCTGTGGTTCAATCCATTCGATAAATTCATTCTTTTCCATCCATCCCTTTAAAAGCATAAAATTTTTATTAACATGGGTTTGAATATCCTTTAAAAACTGTATTTTCTTATTAATATAGAAGTGAGTAGCAATAGATTCATCAATGATAGAATTACAGATGAAAATTAATTCTTTTGCTGCTAAGAATCTTTCTATCAATGTAGGATTCTGGTTGATCAACCAACCTGACCTGATTCCAGGTAATCCATAGGCCTTAGAAAAAGAAGAAACACTGATAGCTTGTGGACTTAATGACGCAGCTATTGGGGGTGGATTACTGGCCATATCTCTATAGGTTTCATCCAAAAGTAAATAACATCCTTTTGATTCTATTATTGTAATAATTTCTTCTAATTCTGATCTAGTCAAAATCGTCCCAGTAGGATTTTGTGGGTAAGTAAGACTAATAAGTCGAGTATTTGGTTTTATCAACTGGGCCAGTTTTTCTAAGTCTAATTTGAATTGTTCTTCAAATGAGAGCATTAAATAGTCAACCTGACATCCAATTGCTCGAGGTGTCTCGATATTAGCTACATAATTAGGGTGTAGAAGTACAACATGATCACTTGGCTTCAGTAGAGAAGTGGCGATGATGAATAGGGCTCCAGCTGCCCCTGTAGTAATCAGAATATTATCTGGTTTAATCCCCTCTCCCTCACTAGCTATTGATTGGCGCAATTCAAGATTTCCTAGATGATCAGCATAACTAAGTACACTGCTACTCAAATCGATTTCCAAATCTCCAAACACAGCATCTGGTACAGAACTTTCTGCTAAGTTGTACTTAATCTTTTCATAACCATATTCTTCGGGAGATTCCTTTTCAATTGGGGTTCTTCTGTAATTTAAGTGTCCTAGACTGATTTCTTTTCCTAGTTTATTGTTACTTCCCATATTTTTCACAAACCACCTTCATTTTGGATTGGAATATTTAATGTAAATGCCTATTTAATTAATAATTTTTTTTTCTTCTAACTCTGAAAAGTAAAAAATTCAATTGAATAAGTGAGAAACGTAATAATTAGACTTAGAAATAGTTTCTTGAAAGATTTTACCGAAATTAAATCTAAAAATTCCAAGTACCCCCAAGCTTTGAATGGATCTCTCTCTTTTTCGATCTGTCATTAATTTGGGCTTTATTCCACAAAAGAAGAAACTAAATTCAATTTAATAAATCTTCGGTTGAGCAACAATCCAATCACTGTCCTTCCTACTAGTTTATTGACCTAATTATGTTGT
>JAEOUE010000176.1 GCA_016839515.1 Candidatus Hodarchaeum mangrovi | reverse complement strand
TCCTTGCCCTTGGAGCTCATGCTGCCTTAATTGGACGAGATATTGTACGAGCTGCCGTTGGGGGAGGTATTGAAGGTGTTCGATTACAAATGGATTATTTACGATCAACACTTTCTAAAGCAATGATGATGACTGGATGTCAATCCTTAGATGCCATAAATGAGAGTATTATAACAAATAAATAATATTTTTACTTTTGAATAGAATGGAGATTAATTATTATGGATATATTGGAATTTGATTCAGTTGTTGTGGGAGGTGGTTTGAGTGGTCTTAGAACGGGATTAGAACTTTCCAAAAAACATAATGTTGCTCTTATAAGTAAAGTTGTTCCAATTCGTAGTCATTCAGGTGCAGCTCAAGGAGGAATTAACGCAGCTCTGGGAAACCATCCTGCAGGGAAAGATGATACTCCAGAGAGACATTCATTTGATACTGTTAAAGGATCAGATTATCTCGCTGATCAAGATGCGGTTCTATTCATGTGTAAAGAAGCCCCAAAAATTGTTGTGGAACTTGAAAGTATGGGAACCCCATTTTCAAGGTTTGAAGATGGAAAAATTGCTCAACGACCATTTGGGGGAGCTGGATTTCCTCGGACATGTTATGCAGCTGATCGGACTGGCCATGCATTATTACACACGCTTTATGAGCAGTGTGTTCGACAAAATGTTCAATTTTATAATGAATATTTTCTTATCGATATCATTAAAGTAGAAAATCAAGTGACTGGAATTATTACCCTTGATCTTTCTTCTGGTAATTTAGTTATATTTAGAGCTAACAATGTTATTCTTGCTACTGGAGGATTTGGGTGGATTTATAGAGCCAGTACAAACGCACTAATTTGTACTGGTGATGGAGTCGGAGCAGCATTCAGAGCAGGAGTTCCTATGAGTGATTGTGAATTTGTTCAATTTCACCCTACTTGTTTGCATGGTACTAATATATTAATGTCTGAAGGCGCACGGGGAGAAGGAGGATTACTGTACAACAACTTAAATAAGCGTTTTATGGTGGAAATCGCCCCTGAAGCACAAGAACTTGCCCCAAGAGACATTGTAGCACGAGCGATTACCACCGAAATTAACGAAGGAAGAGGTTTCGAAGAAGCATATGTTCATCTTGATTTACGGCATTTAGGACGAGAAAAGATACTAAAGAGATTACCAGGGATTCGGGAAATCGCTATTGATTTTGCTGGGGTTGATCCAATTGATACTCCGATCCCTGTCCATGCAGGACATCATTATTCTATGTGAGGTATTGGTACAAAATATAATGGTGAATTTTGTGAAACTACATTGAAAGGCTTATGGGCAATTGGAGAAAATGCAGTTATATCCATACATGGAGCTAATAGACTGGGAGGTAACAGTTTATTAGAAACAGCAGTATTTGGAAGATATGTTGGACAAAAAATATTAGAGAAGGGACAATCAAAATCTCCACCAATTCAAAAGATTATTGAAGCAGAGAAAAAAGCCTTTAATGATCTGATTTTGCTATTTACTAGATGGGAAAATAATTTAGGAAAAACGCCTATTGCCATCCGCCATTCTATGGGGGAAACTATGAGTAAAAATGTATTTGTTTATCGGACTGAAGATGAATTGGTTCGTGCTTATGAAGACTTGAAAAAACTCCAACTAGCATTTAAAAATGTTAAGTTATGTGGTATTTCAACTCCAGAAGAAAGAAAATTTAATTTTGGATTAATAAGAACTCTTGAGCTCAGGAACTTACTTGATATTGCTGAAGTAACTGCATTTAGTGCACTATGGAGAAGAGAAAGTAGAGGGGCTCATTTTCGAACAGATTACCCCAAACGTGATGATACTAAATATTTAGTTCATTCTATGGTTCTAAGGGATCTAAAAGGTGATTTAAAGATGGAAACAAAACCTGTTAAACTCGGATATTTTGAGGTTCAGGCAAGAAAATATTAGGAAGAAAATATCATGAATATTTCACAAAAATTTTTGATTTATCGAAAGAAACCTAACCAAAGTGAACCGAACTATCAGAGATTTGAAGTCCCAGTAAAACCAGGTATGAGTATATTAGAAGCGTTATTCTATATCCAAGATCACTTTGATTCTAGTCTTACTTTTCGTTATTCTTGTCGTGGGGCTATTTGTGGATCTTGTGGATTAACTATTGATAAACTTCCACAATTAGCATGTAAAACTCAAATTTTTCAGGTTAAATCAACTCAAAAACCACTAAAATTACCTGAATTGAATTTTGGGAGAATAAAAAATGATTGGGATAAAGAAAATGAGATATTAATTGAACCATTGCCAAATATGAAGATAATTAAAGATCTGGTTGTAGACATGGAACCTTTTTGGAGGTTTTATGAACATGTAGAACCTTATTTTGCGCGAGAATATAGAGATATCCAACCAGAATCTCTTCAATCACCAGAAGAAGCCCGATCTATTGAACACCTTGTATACTGTATTCTGTGTGGGATTTGTTGGACCTGCCCTGTTAATGCAAAAAATAGTCAATATTTAGGACCAGCTGCTCTAGCAAAAGCCTATCGATTTATTGGTGACACTCGTTTAAGCAAGATCCGCCGTTCAGAAATAGTGCATCAAGTTTCAATAAAATATGGTGTTCCTGCCTGTGAAAAATATTATGTTTGTAATCGTGTTTGTCCAAAAGGAGTTCGACCAGGAACTGCAATAAAAGATATTCGTGAAAAGTATCTGGTTTAATTTATGAAGGTAATTCAACATCTGGAGAAATTATTACCCCTTTTTCAGTAATGGATAAAGGAAAAACTCCTCGTTTATGTTTAATCCCTCTCATTTTGATTATTTCTATTCCCCGTTGTCTTTTCGACCCAGTTCTTTCGTTATAAAGGTGTATAACTCCTGATGCTAGAAAATCTTCTATAGTGTAATCTGTTAACCCTGTACTTTCTGTAATTGCAATTGATGTTACACCAAATCTTCTAATTACATCAAAAAATCGTAAAAAGTTGTAACGAACTTCACGAACATCATCAAATAGCAAAGAGATAATAGTAAGTGGATCAATAACAAGTCGTGTTGCATTGATGTCATTTATTGCCGTTTTAAGCTCTTTTGTGAGACCAGGTAAATCAAGCTTTCCCTGTTGTAAAGCAATCTGCCCCTGGCCTAACGCTTTTCCATAAGAGAAGTCCAATATGCGAATTTTCTGCTCCTTTTCATATTTCTCTAAGTTATAACCAAATGATTTTTGAGTCAATAATAATTCTTTTCGAGATTCATTGAATGAAAGAAAAATCCCATTTTCATTATACTGACGGATACCTTCTACAAGATATCCAATCGAAAGACAAGTTTTTCCCGCACCAGGTTCTCCAGATAATATTGTAGTCCATCCTTTAGGGATCCCCCCTCCTAATAATTCATCAAGACCAACTACGCCAGTCTTTGTCAATTCCATAAGATAACTCCTCTTTTAATCCATAATTTTCGTAAATGGATTATTATTTACTTCATTGACACGAACTTATCTTAAAAACAGTTCGATTATCCTCATATTTTAATAGAGAAATTCATTGAGATTCTAACTCTTCTCTATCCAACAAAAATGAATATCCATTACATTTGTACCTGTTGGTCCAGTTTTTATCAATGAGCCACCTAGTACACTAAAAAAGGTTGTAAGATCATTATTAAGTTGATAATTTTCGATAATTAATCCACTTTGTTCTAGAATAATTAATGAATCTGTATCAACAATCGCACCTGCATATGGAGAATTTCCATCTATTCCATCTGTTCCAGCAGATAAAAAACAGAATTTTCCTCTGAATTCTTTGAACTTTAACAACATTAATGCAGCAACTTCTTGGTTTCTTCCTCCTATTCCTTTTCCTGTAACTTCAATTGTTGGTTCTCCTCCGCTAATAAACAAGCAAGAATTTTCGCCTTTAGACAAAAATTCAGTGAATTCTTTGAAAAGATATTCTACCATGTCCTTAAAATTCCCTTCTAGTTGATTAGTAAGAAATTTATACCTTATACCCAATCTATTAGCTTCATCAATAACAAAATTGCAGGCAATTTTATTTGATGCAAGAATAAAATGAGTTATATTCTTAAATATTGGATCATAAGGTTTAGGAGTTTCTTTTACCAAAGATTTGATACCTTTCTGTATGTGTTCTTTAATAGAGAAAGGCGTACTATTTTCCCATAAATTGAATTCTTGAAGTATCTGTTTTGCATCTTTAAATGTACTTGGATCAGGATAGAATGGCCCTGAAGCGATGCTAGTAAGGTCATCTCCGATCACATCAGAAATTACTAATACTAAAATTTCATTTGATTTACAGTATGTAGCCAATCTTCCACCTTTAATATTTGAAATATGCTTTCGAATAATATTGATTTGTTGTATTGTCATCTTATTAGTAATGAGAAGCAAGTTGAATCTCTGAAAATCATTCCAAGAAATTGTATCAATAGGTGCTGTTAATAAAGCCGAACCACCTCCACTTATTAAAGCGAGAACAAGATCTTCTTTCTTAATCTTTTTAATAACTTCTAAAAGGGCTTCAGTGTTTTCGACATTTTTAAATGAAGGAATTGGATGCTCTGACTCCAAACACTCAATATTCTTTAGTTTAAGCTGAGATTTTACTCCTTTAGGCACTATTACTATCCCAGAAAGTTCACAATTTTGAAGGATTTCTTCTAAAGCCTGTGCCATATGCCCAACAGCTTTTCCACCTCCTATTATCCATATTTTTCTGTTTCGAATTTTTACTGATTTTTCAAAAATCTGGAGCTCATTCTGATCATGGGTTATCACAATATTATTTTGTATGATGTTCAATGGATTTACAGCAACTAATGCACTCTCATAAAGATTAAGAAGAATTTCACGTCGAATTCGAGTATTTTCACTTCGAGCGAAAGACAATAACTCATTTTGATTTTTAATCATCTTCTGATTCCCTTTTTCCATACCCTCCACCGCCTGGAGTCATAATTTTCAAAGATTCTCCTACCTTTAAAGAAATAATAACTCTACCTGGTAACTGGATTTCTTTGTTATCCTTAGTTATTTTGATGTTAATTCCTTTAGCACCAGCTTCTCCCCCAAATAACCCATAAGGACAAAATTTCCGACGTTCAGTTTGCAGGGACACTTTAGTGTCAACTAATCCTTCAATTTCTCTAATAATTCCATTTCCTCCATTATTGATGCCATTCCCTCCTGAATTTTCACGGAATGAGTAAGTTTTGACTCTAAGGGGATAGGAGAGTTCTAACGCTTCAATTGGTGTATTCAAAGTATTAGTCATATGAGAGTGTATCGCAGAGATACCAGAATATGATTTAGCTCCCCCTACCCCTCCTCCTATAGTTTCATAATATGTAAAAGGAACTCCTTCATAATCAATCCCACCTATAGTTATGTTATTCATCGTTCCTTGTGAAGCGGCCGGAATTTGCTCAGGAAGAGCTGAAGAGAGTGCTCCTAATAATACATCAGTAATTCTTTGTGATGTTTCAACATTCCCAGAAGAAACTGCTGCAGGATATGCAGGATCTAATAAACTACCTTTTGGTATATTAACTTCAATATTTCGAAATAATCCAGCATTTGTCATGATAGCTGGATCAGTTAATGACCGAAATACATAATAAACACATGAATAAACTACTCCTTTTGGAGCATTACAATTTCCAATTTGTTGTGGGTCTGTTCCTACAAAAGAAACTTTTATTTTTTCATTTGATTTTTTTATTCCCACTTTAATCTTTACTGGGTCATCGGTTACTCCATTGGAGTCTAAATAGTCTTCAAAAGTGAATTCACCTTCAGGAAACCTTTGGAGTTGTCTCTGAAAAGCTTTCTCTGAAAGATTAAGTAATTGTTTAGCAGCCTCTAGTAAATAATTTTTACCATATCGAATAGATAATTCCTTCAATCTTTCTTCGCCACGAAGCAGCGCAGCTCGCTGTGCACGAAAATCACCTAATCTTTCAGATTTTACACGGACATTAGCTAGGATTAAATTCATAATATCTTTTACTTCTTTTCCCTCGGAATATAGCTTAACTGGGGGAATAATCAAACCCTCTTCGAAAAGTTCAGTAGAAATACCTGGCATAGAACCAGGTGTTGATCCGCCTATGTCCGCATGATGTGCACGATTATTGACGAAAAAACTTAATTCTCCTTCTATAAAAACTGGCATCAGAAAAGTTATATCAGGTAGATGGGTACCTCCTGTGTACGGGGAATTAAGGATAATTATATCTCCAGATCTCATAGTTTCTTTTGAGTAGGTTTGAAGTATTATTTCCATTGAAGAAAACATAGCTCCAAGATGAACTGGTATGTGTTCAGCCTGTGCAAGTAATTCTCCAAATTTATCAAAAATGGCACATGAAAAATCTAGGCGTTCTTTGCAGTTAGGACTAAACGAAGCTCTTTTCAAAACTATACCCATTTCTTCTGCAATATTTTCTAAAGCTTTTTGAATAACAGATAGAGATACTAGATCAACTTCCATGAATAAAACCCTCAAATCAATTTTTGGAGTAAAATATGACCATCAAGGATAACTTCACCTTGCCAATGCGGAGAAATCAATGTAGTTGAATCATTTTGTTCAATGATAGCAGGCCCATCAATGATGTTATTACCTTCAAGCATTGACTTTAGAAAAATTTCAACCTCACACCACTGACCCTGAAGAAAAATTTCTCTTCTACCTTGATGTGACTCCTCAGGGGGTGATTTTTTACCAGATGGTAAAGACCTTAGATGAAACTTTGGCAATGGAACCAATGCTGCAACACGAATATTCACAATCTCTCGCCTTGCATCGGGAGAGGAATATCCATATGCTTTTTCATGCGCTTTATCAAATGCATGTGACGTTGCTTTTAAATCCCCATAATAAGGAACAGATAATTCATAAGATTGACCAATTAATCTTACATCCAAACTACGTGTGATCATAACATCTTTTTCTTTAAATCCATCATCCATACATTGATTTACGCCCATATTTGTAAGCTCAGAGAATTCCTGTTCAAGTTCCTGCTTTGTAATTATATCCATGGGTTTCAAAATAGATTTGGTCAAATCATGTCTTATATCTGCAGTCAATAATCCATATGCTGACCAAACTCCTGGATAAGGAGGAATAATAACATGTTTCATCGATAACCGATCTGCTAATGAACAACCATGTAATGGGCCTGCTCCACCAAATGCGATTAGGGAAAAATTACGACTATCATATCCCCTTTCCGTAGAAACCTTTCTTAGTGCAAGAGAAATATTATTTTCAAAAATCTCGATAATCCCTGAAGCACAATCATAAATTGATGGAAAATCTAATTCTTCAGCTAAAGATTGAATAACTTCACTTGCTAATTTGGGAAAAATTTCTACTGATCCTCCACAGAAAAATTTAGGATTTAACATTCCTAAAACTAAGTTAGCATCAGTTACTGTAGGTTCTTTTCCTCCTTGATTATAACAAGCAGGTCCTGGCTCTGCTCCAGCACTTTCTGGACCCACACGAAAAACACCGTGTTCATAACGTGCTATAGATCCACCACCGGCCCCGATAGTTTGTACTGCAATGGTTGGAAGAGGGAGTGGATAACCTGCAACGGTATTTTCTGTTGTAACTTCAATATTTCCCTCTAAAACACTTGCAACATCAGTACTCGTACCACCTATATCTAAAGTTAAGGCATTTTTAATTCCTAGTTCATTACTTGAATATAATCCCCCTAATACACCACCAGCTAAACCAGATAATACAGTTTCAACTGATTTTTCAGCTGCATTTTTAATTTGAGTTACACCACCTGTTGATAATAGAATTAATGGAGAAATCTTAATATTTCGCTTGTTAATTTTAACTAGTAAGGAATTAAAGTAATTACGCATAAGAGGAGCCACAAATGCGTCTAAAACAGTTGCACTGGTTCTAGCATACTCCCTAAATACAGGTAACACCCAACTGGATCTAGAAATACTAATATCTGGGATTGATTTCCGAACTAAATCTTCTATTATTAATTCATGAGATGGATTAAAGAAAGAAAAGAATAAGGAGATTGCTAGGGAGTTGATTTTATTTTTCTTAAGATGTTCAATAATTTCAGCTACATTTTCAACAGATAAACCTTCAAGAATTTCTCCTTTTGATGTTATCCTCTCCTTCACTCCATAACGGTACTCTCTGGGAATAAGAGGGGTAATTCGTTTTGGATATAACGAATATAAGTTGGTACGGTTCTGTCGTCCGATTTCTAAAACATCTGTAAATCCTGCTGTCGTGATAAGAGCAGTTCTAGCCCCACTTCGGGTAAGAATTGCATTTGTGGCAACAGTTGTGCCATGTACAAGGACATCTATTCTTTTAATACTCTCTCCTAATAAACTCAAACCAGTATCAATGCCAAGGGATTGATCGTGTGGAGTACTGGATACCTTTTCAACCTTTACAAACCCAGAATCTGAGTCTATTAAGATAAAATCAGTAAATGTTCCCCCTACATCGATACCAAGACATTTCATTGACTTAACCAGCTCAAAAAATCATCTTAAAGACTTATTACGTTTTTAATACTATAATCTTAATATTTTTTATAATTTATAATAATGAGGGTAAAAATATAAAGTAGGTTTACATAAAAAAAGCAGCTTCACAAAGCTTGGATAATATATTATATTTCTCTAGAGTCCAAAAATTATAGTTAGGACGCATTATCGGTATGAATGCAATAACATTCAGTCTTATCGGAGTATTAACAACCCCAATCCGTGCGGAAATTATGAACTACGAACGAGGGCATCGCGAATTTTTAATTTATGAATTGCTAGCTGAAAGATATGATATTTCCCGACCACAATATGAAAGAGCTCTTCAAAACACCTATAATACAATAAATTTCGAAAGAAAAGAACGAGGTTTCGATTATGGAGTTGGGAGATTAACGAATCTTCTTTTAACAAATTTATCTATTGTCCCAGAATATCAAATACGAATTAGAATTGAACAGATTTTCGTAAATTCGCTTTTTAACTTCCAAATTCAACCAAGAAGTGAAACATATTCAGTTTTAAGCCATTTAAAACGAGAAAATTTTAAACTTGGTCTTATTGTTAATACAATGGATTCCTCAGGTGATGCTTATAGAGAATTGGTTGCTAATAACCTAGCTTTAGGTAATATATTTGATTCTATGACATTTTCAAATGAAGTTGGATTCTCAAAACCCCACCCTTTTATATTCGGTACTGCTCAAACTGAATTGGGAATTGAAAATCCACAGGATATAATCCATGTTGGGGAGAACCTTAAAAATGATATTATTGGTGCCAAAAAGGCCAATTTCAGAACTATGCACTTTCAAAACAATAGATCTACTTCTAAAGATATTAACAAAATAAAACCTGACTTTAAAATTGAACATTTAAGCGAGCTTCTAGATAAAATATCAGAAATTCCATGGTAGATTTAAGCTAGAATAAATCCAACAATTATTAGTAAACCAAATATAAAATGTAAAGCTATAGTTTGGCCATTTGCAGGTAGTAGCTCATTTATATTAAGGTAATTTGTTCTAACAATTTTTATTATTTTTAATGCCAAGGGAAAACTAATTACTGGTAATAGAACTAATAGTGGTAATTTCAATATTAATAATAATAACAATAAAGAAGAATATGTAAGAATTAATCCGATCTGATAAATTATAGCTGATTTTTTCTTTCCTAAGATAACCACTAATGTTCTTTTATTTGCTTTTAGATCCGCCTCGAAGTCCTGAAATTCATTCAAAAATAGAACCATTGCAATTAAGATCGCAATTGGAATGGACGCAAAAAATGGAATAACGGAATTAATATGACCCAACTGTATATAATACGCGCTTAATACCCCTAGTGGTCCGAAACCGACAAATACGGCAATTTCACCCATGCCATGGTAGCTAAATTGAACAGGTATTGCAGTATAGAAAAAACCTAATCCAATAGCTATAATCAGGAATAATATCAGGAGATAGCCATTCGTCAAGAAAATTAATAATATAGCTAGAAGTATTCCAATAAAATATGACGCAATTGACGCTTTTATTATATGTGAGGAAGGAAGAACTTGATCCTGTATAATTCGGGATCCTCCATTAAATTGGGAATAAAATTCATTAATATTGTCGGCTTCTTCGTCAAAGTAATCGTTTGCTAGATTAGTACCTGCATGGATTGCTACCCCTGAAATTAAGGTCATAATACCAAGTATAGGATTAAAAACCTGACCTTCATACCAAGCGATAGCCATTCCTAAACTTAAAGGAATTATTGATGCGGTGAAAAATGGAGCACGAACGGCACGAATCCAAATTAACAGTTTAAATATAAATTTTGACTCCGAGGAGTACTTGGATGTTTTTATTGATGTTTTGTAATCAGCCATTAGCTTCAAATCCTATATAAGAGCAACCTGTATCAATATCAAAGAAATAATAATTCATTAATAATTCCTCGTTTACATCGTATTACACAGTAACTAAATTCAATTCTCCCTGTGATTATCCATGTCTAGAACTAGTGTTCTTTCAATAAGAATTAATAAACAAACAAGAGAACTTCTTGAATATAACGCCAGAATTTTAAATCTTAAAGTTTCAGTCCTGGCTGCAAAAGTACTTGAAGAGAAAACTGAATCATGGGCTAAGGAATATGCATCACGAATATATCACGAATTGGGTTTAGATAAAAAGAACCTTAGAGGTTAAAAAAATGGTTGGAATTTTAGAAATTTTAATATTATTTATCCCGTTAAGTTTTGCAACCTTTTTATCTTTTCTAAATTTTCTAGTTCTTTTTAATAATTATCGAAAGACAGGCGAGAAGACTATTCTTCATATTGCTATTACTTTTTTGGCAAGTACTATTACATTTTTCATTCTTGATATATCAAATTTCTTTGAACCCTCAAATCAATCCAATATGTTTCTTTTTGCCAATGTTTTTGTATGGATCATTTTTTTGCAAGTAAATCAAGCTTTTCTCTCAGCTTTTTTAAATAATACTCAATTTCTTGAAAGGTACCTTCCTGGAGTCTTTGGATCAGCAATCTTTATGGCATTACTTGGTGCTATTTTTCCTGATAGGTATTTCCTAATGAATCCTTATAAATTAGAATTAGGGATATTTCTACTTTCTGGCTTATTTATACTTTATATCTTTGGGATTGCCTGGATTCGTATAACAAATTCATTACCCCTGTTTGAAGAAGAAGAAGCGAGATTACTTCTCTCTACACGTCGTGTTATTGCAATAGCTCCTTTATGTGTTATATATACCTTTATTAGTGTCTATTTTTGGCTGATTACAAAAGGTCTTACTAATCTAACTTTAAACATAAATTCTTGGGAATTAGTTGATTGGATCACATATTTAAATGTTCCAATTTATTTATTTGTCCTATTAGGAACACTCTATGAATTTTCAAAACTAAAATTTGAGAAAATAGATATTTCAAATATTCTTAATACTCTAGATTCTCCTAAACAGTGATTTTAAAATCTGGAGCATTTAAATTGGATGAAATAGTTAAAATCCTCTGTATTGGAGATTCGCATACAGCGGGTTTTCCTTCCTATGATCCATTTTATGGTGGAGATCAAAAAAGTTCATATGAATACTGGTTAGAAAGAAAATTATCTGAAGAAAACAAAAATATTTGGTTTAAAATCGATAATCATGGAATTTGCGGTCAAATTTCTTCACAAATTCTTTCACGACTTTCCCGTATTTTAGATAAAAATAGATATGATTTCATATTACTTTGGGCTGGTGCAAATGATATTGCATTGGGCTATTCAGCTGATTCAATTTGGAAAAATTTAATGAAGGGTGTAAGAATAGCAAAAAAAGAGATTATATCAATTTTTATAATTACTATACCACCTATGGGATGGACTGAGATTCAACCGACAATAATGGAAATTAATCAGAAAATTATAACT
>JAEOUE010000175.1 GCA_016839515.1 Candidatus Hodarchaeum mangrovi | reverse complement strand
TCCCAACATTATAACACCTCGAATGATGCTATCTTGCCACTTATTTCTATGTTTGGCAGAACTAATCCCCAGCTTAACTGAAAGAAAGGGAATTACGATAATTGGTATTATTACTAACTCAATGGTTTTTGGAAATAATTGGGCGATTAAAGACGTGACGGGTACTCCATCAGCGACAATATAGGAAGTCCCCCAATTACCTTGGAAAAAATTTTGAAGGAATATAATAAATTGATCAAATATCGGTCTATCTGCTCCTATTCTATCCCTCTCTTGGAGATACACTTCGTATGGCACCCTAGGATCAGAGCTTAACTTATTCAAAACGGGATTTACTTGCATCATGTGCGTTAAGAAAAATGTAGCTACTAATACCAAGAAGACCATAACAAACATGAATAAAATTCGCTTAATAATATACATCAACATGTTTTTACTTTTTACCATCTTCATTAACACCCAAAAATTCTGATTAAACCTTTGTTATGTAAAATTAATGTTAAATTCATTAAAAATTGATTCTTGTAGAGAACTTGATTTGAGTCTACTTCCTTTCTTTTTCATGTTCTCTTTTCTTTTCTTTCTTTATCGGTCTAATTTGTAAAAAAAATTTGGGTGATATATAAATTTTTTTACACCATTCCATAATTTCCCAATCATAACTGTATTACTAGTTCTAACATATGATTCTAAAGGATAAGTGTACGAAATGAATTTATTCGCAAAACTCTCTTTTGGGACAGTATTCTTTAAAGGTTCCCAATAAATGATCTTAGATGACTTTAAAAATATTAAACCGTAAATTTGGATTCAAATTCTGTTTGTTTTAGATATTAATAGACTTTTATTGTTATTTTCGATACATAAATGGACACCCGAATACTTTAAATTATACCATTAATACTTTGATCAGTAACAAAAATTTAGATAAAAAAAGAGAAGAAAATAAAAATGAAAAGAAGAAACAAAAGCCTAATTTGTTTGATTGGAATCTTTACCTTTCTTACTCCAATTTTAGGGTTAGTTTCTTTTGCGCATGCACAAAGTACTTCTCAAACCACAGTAAACAGCTTGATTTATGGGGCTATTAATGCTGTTCCAAAATCTTGGGATCCAGCAACCAGTCAAGCCGATCTTATGGGTTATATTAAAGGCGAAGCAATAGAAGGTCTAATCTGGCAAGATACCGAGGGAAATTATCGTCCATTGTTGGCTGAAAGTTGGACAATTCATGCAAGACCAGATGGAGTATCCGCTGCAGGACCTAATCAAGGAGGGGTTGCAGCTATAGAGTTTCAGTTAAGAGAAGGGGTTACTTTTCATGATGGTTCTGCATTTAATGCCTCTGTTGCGAAGTGGAATATCGATAGAGTAATACAAGTATCTGGATATGATAATTATCAATGGAACAATATCCATTGGATGAATCCCGCAACTTATAAAAGTAGATTTATTCCCACCTGGGATTTATCTTGGGCTATAAATGACCCAGAAGTTTCATTCATAGATACAGCTGCCTGGGCGGCCATTACTGATGGAGATTATATTAATTATACCTCAAAAACTTCAACAGGCTTTAAGAATTATTATATTTGGTTTGATTTGACTGGAGATAATTCGACCTCTGATCCAGCACCTGCTGGCAAATCACCGATTTATTGTAATATTTCTGCATCTGTTTCACAGGAAAATGTTTCTAAAGTATTGAAAGATGCCATTAATGCCAAAGCAGAAATTTCAGCGTCAAATACGGCAGATAATGTTACCATCACGAATTCCCTTGATGGTGATGTTCCAGATATTATAGATCATAATTCTGGTTTAACTGTAGCTACCCTTTCAGATGGTATCATGCGAAATCCTTTCAATACCATAAACCCTGAATATATTCCAGCTATTAATTCCACAATCGTTGTAAGCGAATACGTTCTGAATGTTACTATGAATAAATGGTATACTGATTTAGGCCAATTTGGATGGTATGGAATGATTTCCCAAGAAGCCTATGGTCCTTGGTTTAATATTTCAATACCAGGATATGAAGCTGTTCCAAATGCTCCTAATGGAACGCCCTTCCCAGGACACATGATAGGAACGGGTCCATACGTGTTTGATTCCGTCGATTTTGTGGTTGATGCTGTAGCACATTCGACCAAAAATATGAATTACTGGAATAGAACTGCGTTAGAGGCGGATGGATTATTTTCTGTCACAGATTTCTATGGTAGATTCTATGCAGATGCAACCGCCCGAGGAAATGCATTATTAGCCACGGATATTGACTTGGTTAACTCCATGCTCCAGGATCCCGCTCCAATTGCTGATGTTAAGGCTTCTCCGTATTTAAATTACATTGCTACTGTTCCCGATGCGAGCGTAAATGTTGTAAGCATGCTAAGTGCAGAAGCAATCAATAAACCACTTGCAAGCCTTGGAGGACAATCGATAAGAGAATGGTTTCCAACGAGTGAATTTTGTACCGTCACTTTAGGTTTACCATCTGGTACACAATACCCCGAAGGAATGAATAAAACAGTACGAAAAGCGCTCTCTTATGCATACGACTATGATGGATTTGTATCGGCAATTTACCCCGAGACTAGTGGTGGAGGTATCTATGCCTGGAGTCCTTGGGGAATGAGCAGTCCATTTACCACTGGAGCCTCCGTATCTCATCCAGGACCAGATCCTGACCTTACAGCCGCAAGAACAATTCTCCTCAGTGATTCATATTATAATGGTTTAGCTGCTGCGAGAGGATTATCTTTAGCTAATGCAACTGAAGACTGGGTTGCTGTTGCTAACAGTGATCCCATGGATTCCTTTAAATTCTTAGTGTATCCTGGTTCAACAACAACAGGATTTCTAGAAGAAGCTTGTGAGGCTCTTGGGTTTGAATTAGATGTTCATGAAGATGCAGCTGTATCTGGTGAATTATGGACTCAGTTTGTTGCAACAGGTAGAGCCGCCATGTACGACATGTTTCCATACGTTTATCTCATGAATCCTTTAAATCCCGCCCAATACGGTATCTATTGGTATGCATCCTATGCTGCTAAACCCCCTGGATGGGGATATAACTATGCTCATTTGATGAATTCCACTGTAGATGCTATTTTTGCAACCGTAGAGTTCTTAACCGATAAACAAGCTTCCTATGATGAAGTAGCTGACATCTTGATAAATAAAGAGGCTCATTCTTTATACCTGAGTCAGGGAACTATGGGTATGGTGCTTAATGCTGGATTTCATTATGCAAACTGGGCAAAAGAAGTTGGTGGCCCCGCAGGTCCGGGAATTGCTATTTCTGGAATTGGTGGGTCAAGAAGCAGGGCATCTGATGTACCATTTATACCTGGTTATCCTGCCGTTTTCGTGCTTCTAATCATGATGGTTGCTATAACAGGAATAATATAAAACTATAATCGCAAAAGAAAAAAAATTTAAATATAAAATTTAAAAATATTTTTTTTATTTTATTATTATTTAT
>JAEOUE010000174.1 GCA_016839515.1 Candidatus Hodarchaeum mangrovi | reverse complement strand
TGATAATATTTATTTTATTTTTAGGCAATTTTACAGTGATATTTTTCAGATTGTTCGCATAAGCATTATGAATTTGCAATTCTTTGATAGATTGTTTTGCGGGTTCTGTTTTTCCTTTTGGTTCAACCAATTGTTCTTCAATTAATCCTATTACCGTTGCAGAATTTTCATTTTTCATAAAATCCTCATATTTTCCAGAAAAAACTATTTTTCCTCCTTCAGCTCCTGCTCCAGGTCCTAAATCAATTATCCAATCTGATGCCTTTATGAAATTACTATTATGCTCAACAACGATCACTGATGCACCTTTTTGAACTAGGGTATTGATAATAGTCAGTAAATGGTTGATATCATACGTTGAAAGGCCTGTTGAAGGTTCATCTAAAAGGAGGATTTTCTCTTCTAATTTTTTTAAGCTTAAATACTTAGCTAGTTTAACTCTCTGGGCCTCTCCACCCGATAAACTTGGTGATTCTTGTCCTAAGGTAAGATAACCTAACCCAACGTCAATCAACGACTGAAGAACATGAATGGTATCGATTTTTAATTTTTTAGATAAATTTGTCTGTTGAATAACTGTAAAAACCTCTTCAATAGACATCGAATACAAATCAGCAATATTATAAGCTTTCTCACCTAAAGTAATTTTTTCTTGGAGAACTTCATCAGAAAAACGATGTCCACCACAGGAATCACATTTTATCCAAAAAGATGGTAAATAACGCATTTTATACTCAATTGATCCAAGTCCAGAACACTCAGGACATGCTCCTTCTGGTCTATTGAAAGAATAATGAGAGGCAGTTAAGGAAGTGTTTTGGGCAAATATATCTCTAATTTTATCGGAGAGCTTTGTATAAGTTGCAGGATTAGATCGTGGGTTTTTTCCTATAGGAGATTGATCAACAAGAATACAATTCATTTGAGGAGTTATTGATCGACATCCATGCGGTTTTCGTGTGGAGAGTGATTTATATATTATATCTTCTACCAGACTACTTTTTCCTGATCCACTCGGACCGGTTATAACAACAAACCTTTGTAATGGTATCTTGATATTTACATCATGAAATGATCTAAATGTTATTCCTTCAATTGCAAGATAATTATAGTATAATTTTTCTTTTAACTGCATTTTATTTTGGGTTTCTTTGCTTAAAGTTAATCCGGTGATAGTTTTTGCACTCCAAAGTTCTGAAGGAATACCATCAAAGATAATTTCTCCTCCGTGAACCCCTGCTTTAGGCCCTAAATCAATTACACGGTCAGCAGAAGCTATCATCATCTTATCATGTTCTACCATTACTTTTATTCCTTTTAAGTGGCGGAAAATAGGTTTAATCTTCATTAAATCAAAATTACTTAATCCAATAGTAGGTTCATCCATTAAATATAATAAATCTTCCAGTTTATTAGATAACGCAACAGCTAGTTGAACCCGTTGGCCTTCCCCTCTACTTAAACTAGGAGAAGCTCTATCAAGACTTAGGTACCCTAATCCCATACTAATTAATGACAACAATCGTTTTTTAATCTCAGAAATCAACCGCTCCGCATTAATTGGGATATATGAGCCCTGTATGAGTTCATACATCTCTTGAACAGATAAACCTATTATTTCTCGAATATTTCTATTATTCCATGTGATCGAAGCAACTTCAGGTAAAAGGCCAGAATTTCTACAACTGACACATCCACTCCCTTGGCATTGAGAACAAGAAAGGTAAAAGTGTTTTGGTTTAATTTCAGTTAATATTTTGTTACATCCACTGCAGATATTTGAAACACTTAACTTTTCACTTTTATCATGGTATCTTAGAATTAAGGTCGATCCCCCCATTCCTAATGCTGACTCCACACATAAACGAATTTCTTGCTGCTTAACCTCTTTGGAAATTGTATCAAAAAGGACTGAAATATAATGTGGGTTATCAGGATTCAACAATTGATTTTTATCATATGCTTCATTATCAACGAGGATTTGTTTTGAAGAAAATTCTTCTGCTAGATAGGATAATATAGTTTTATGACTACCAAAGGAATTATTGATGAGGGGGACTTCAATCGCAATATCTCCTGAAATTTTTAATGTTTCTATCTGTTTAATTATCTCATCTTTTGAGAGAATTCTAATTTCATTTCCACAGGTTGGGCATTCTTTTTCACCAAAATTAACATAAAAAATTCTTAAAAAAGGGTATATTCCTGATGCGGAAGCTAAGGATGATAATGGATTTCTATTAATAGTATTTTGTTCAACAGCAAGAACAGGCCTGAGACCAATGATTTCATCTACTTTTGTTGGAGTACTCTGTTGAAATGATTTACCATATATTTCAGCCATTCGTCTTTTGGCTTCATTATTAATTGTTGAAAATACTAAAGAGCTTTTTCCACTTCCTGATATTCCAGTGATACATACTAATGATTCTTCATCAATGGTAAGATTTATTCCTTTTAAATTATTTTCTCGTGCTCCTTTAATTGATAATTTCAAAATAACCACCAAAGATGAACTTATCTATTTATATCCGTAGATAGCTAAAAAGGTTTTTTTATAGAGTAAATAAGAATCATTTACCATTCTAAATAGAAATAACTTATAGAAAAATAGAATTTAAAAAAATTTGGTTCAAATTTTTGGAAGGTTTGTCTTTTGGAAGAAAAAGAGTCAATAATGTATATTTTATTGTTAGCTGCAGCACTTTTTATTTTACCTGGAACATTAAATAGGAATAATGCTCTTTATGCCATATCAGTACTATTTATTCTCGGAGCTATAATATTGTTAGGTTGCTCAATCATTTTAATTGCCATTAAGAATATTCCTATCCTATCTCCTTATCTTCCTGTTACATTAGGTGATAATGTAATAAAGCTATTAGCTTGGATAGGAATCTTAGTAGTAGGTTTGCTAGCTGTTCTTCTTAATATAATCAATATTTTAGGTTCCTAACCCATTTTATAAAAGTAAGGCTTTAATGGTAGATAAAACCCCGGCTAGTGAACCAAACGAATTCTTTGTAAGTAATAAACCAATAAATAATAAGATAAAGGTAAGAGCCATATAAATAGAAGCTACTTTAAAGAGTTTAAATGTTCTAAGGGTAGTAGGAGTAGATAGATTTCTCACAGCAATAGCTATGATATATGAACTAAAGAATGCTAATGGAATTATCCAGAGGGGATCAATTTCTAAAAGAAAACCCGTAATGACGGTTAAAATGGCCGATAAAATTGCTGATAAGGTAATTATGTATATGGTTTGCCTTTCTCCACTTACAACAGGCCACATTGGTATTTTTGCCTCTGAATATCCTTTCAAATTTGCTGGTAAAAGTGCTAGTGTAAGAATATGTAAAGGAATCCATGAGATAACAAAGAATCCAAGAAGAATACTGATTACATCAACACTATTTATTAATACAGTTCTTCCAGCTATTGCTGGTAAACCTCCAGCTATGCCTCCGAATATTATAGAATATTTGGTCCTTCGTTTTAGAACTAAAGAGTAAATTATAACATCAAAAAAGAAGCCTAAAAAGATTGCAATTGTGGTTATAAGATTAAGATATATTAATGAGCAGAAAAGCCCTGCTCCAGTAAAGAAGAAGCCATGTTTCATCACTGTACTAGGTGCAATTTTTCCACTGGGGAGAGGGCGATTTTTTGTTCGTTCCATAATGGCATCAATATCACGATCAATGTACATATTGAATAAGGTACTTCCTGCTATTGTTAGGGTTAATGCAACTAAAAGCCAAAAAAATGTAAAAAAATTGAATGTGATCTGTAAAGCTGTTATCAGGTAAGCGAACGCAGCTGTATATACAAGTAAAAGCGTTTGTTTACCTTTTACAAGATTTAGGTACATTTGAATGGGCAAAAAAGGGGATGGGGAAGTTCGGTTAATTTTTTCCCCAGTCCTATTTGGCATTTTAATATTTCATTCCTTCTTTGGACTATACTTCTCATTCAGGAAACTCATGGACGTCTTTCCTACTTTTAATGATTTCAATCAGCTGGTGGAAGCAGAAGATCACAAGAGCTAGACAGATTAATAGTATCCCCAGATCTAAGAGGAGGGGTAACCAGAAGGCATTTACCTCCCAAAATTCCTGTACATCAGCGTATAAAGTTAAATTATTTGCCCAATTCTGATCAAGATGGGGGAAGTACAAGTAAATCATTCCAAGGCCAAAACCTAGTATACTTCCGGCAAACATAAGCCATCCCATCGATTTACGTGACTTGCCTTCGATACGGAGGATATCAACAAATAGTAAGAACAGTATAACCGCAGAGAGAGTTGCTAAAATGTGCCAATGTCCTCGTGCAACAGTTGTTTCAATTTCAAGGGGCCCTGATCGGAATGAAACAAATGGCAATCTTTCAGCAAGTACGGAATCATCGTAAAGACTTAACGCAAGGAAAATGCCTCCAAATGTCATAACAAAATTGACCCAAATGAATAGGAAATAGAGAGAGAATTTAATAGGATCCTGAAACACTGCTTTAGCACGTGTACCCCAACGAGCTGTTTTATAAGGCTCACCTAAAATCTCTTTACTGGTTTTGTTCCACCCCATAAAAGCCAATATTAAGCCAACGGTAACGAGAATAGCGGCTCCGACATAAATTAAATAATGCATATCAAAAGGCCATTCTTGTAATATTCCAAAGGTGACTAAAGGTACAACAGATTTGAATGTTACTAACCAAGATCCCAGTGATAAAAAGAAAGTGCCAGGGATGGCCATTATCATAGCTAAAAGATGCCATCGACCTTTGGGGTTATTTCCCATTGTATATCTAAAAACTATGAG
This sequence comes from Candidatus Hodarchaeum mangrovi, assembly GCA_016839515.1. GTDB lineage: Archaea > Asgardarchaeota > Heimdallarchaeia > Hodarchaeales > Hodarchaeaceae > Hodarchaeum > Hodarchaeum mangrovi. The sequence goes on along the minus strand of JAEOUE010000174.1, from coordinate 1,254 downwards.
AAGGATTATTACATCGATTAATCCTAACATCGCATGCAAGTGGGCTTTGATCGCATCTATAAAGATTTCTGCTACTTCGTAAGGATAAGGAAGTACTTCAGGATCTCTAAGGAAATATTCTGCCAATAATGCAGTTAAATCGTCATTTCCAAAAAAGGATCCAACAGCTGCTCCTAGAATGACTGTTAACAAGACACATATGGTTACTGTTACTAAAGCTAGTTGTTCAAGTATAATATTTTTCTTGTTTTCTTGTTTAGTCCAGTTTTTGGGAAAGCTTTTAGTTGGAAATATACCTATAAGAAGCATAACACCTGCATAGAAACAGAGAGATAACCCTAACAGGTATAACCCATGTAAAATCCAGCCTTTAGGGAAAATATATGCAAATAGCATTCCAGTTGTTGATGCTAAAAGACTTCCAAAAAATAATGGCCATTTAACACGAGATTTAAACTTTTCACGGACATCACAGTATTCTAAAACAAAATATGTACATATTGCTATGAAAGGTATAGCTAACGAATGATACAGCATAACAATACGAGCTGCCTTATCCATTTCAGTTGACATACTAAAATCAAATGGTAATAGCGGTGATCCAAGAATTATTTTGATAGGTTGGGAAAAAGTCGATAAAAAGAGAACAATGACAAATTCCCAAACGATGGTAAAGGTGATCATTCCCTTGAATGTCCCTCCATAAAACAGCTTATACTTAAACCAATTCCACCGTCCATTACCACTTTTTACTGTACTCATTCCAGTATTACTCATTTTATTTACCTCTTGGTTAGTAAGCCACTTTATTTGAATGGACTTTTGAATAAATTCGTCCTGAAATTCGGGTTATTAGCCCCAAAATAATTGAAAATAGTCCACCAAAGAATTGAAGAGCTTCAAAGTCATATCCAACATTTATTCCATCAATTATATGTGTTGCAGGCATAAAGAATGGCTGTAGGATTAAAACAACTCCAAAACCTATCAATACATAAGCTAATTGAGCTAATCCAGTTTCAAAACCAGAAGATCCTCCTGTAATCGATCTATTAGCTTCAATTGTATTATGGATTTCTCTTCTTATTTTAGGTAGTAAAAGGACAATTAATAAAACCAAATTCATTATTGTTCGGAACCATGAAGGAGTAAATCGCATTCCAGAATTACCATAGCTAGCCCAATATTCATAGAATAGAATTCCTGAAGGTATTGCGCCACCTAAGATTCCAATAACACTATTAAGGAGTGCTA
>JAEOUE010000173.1 GCA_016839515.1 Candidatus Hodarchaeum mangrovi | reverse complement strand
TTGCTGTGCTTTTACTAAATCTTTTTTATCATACCAGAACAAACCGATTTTGCCAAGAGCTTCATATTCCAATACCTTATTACCGATCTGCTCAGCAATTGTGAGAGACTGCTGATAATTTTTTAGAACTTCATCTAACTCTCCTTTCAAATGTAATATGAAACCAATTTTTCTGAAAATCTCAGCCTTCAATCTTAAATCTCCTAATTCATTAGCGTAATAATCTGCCGTCTTGTAATAGCTCAATGCTTCCTCAAAGTCATTTTTCCGAGTTTCATGATATTGACCAATATTAATGTAACATTGTGTTTCAATATCTTTATCCGATAAATCTTTAGCAATTTTTAAAGCATCTTTAAAGTATCGAAATCCCTCTTTCTCATCACTAATCAATTCGGTAATGCGACCAATATTGATGAGTGCTTGAGCTTTCATCCTTATGTCTCGCAATCTCTCAGAGATTGAGAGAATCTGTTTGTAGTTACTCATAATCTCTTCCAAGGAATTTCTCTTTTCATTTAACTGACTAATATTATTGAGATTCTCTGCTTTTATTTTTAAATCTCCAAGTTGTTCTCCAATTTTGAGAGCTTCATTAAAATTGTCAATAGCGCTACTGCATTCTCCTAATTGTGTCTGAGATATACCTATTTGAGAAAGAGCTCCAGCTCGCATTACCAGATCACCAAGCCTTTCAGCAATTTTCAGAATTTCCTTGAAATAGTTTAAAGCTTTTTCAGATTGCCCCCTAGTTCTCATTACTCGTCCAATATTTTCCATTGTCTTTGCCTTATTCCTTAAATTTCCCTGTTCCTCATCAATTTTTAGAGACTTATTTAAAAATTCAAATGCTTTATTTATATCTCCCTTATTTAGTAAATAGAATCCCATTCCAGTGTAAATTTTTGATGTAAGACTGATATTTCCCAAATCTTTCTCACAAATTTCGAGAGCTTCTCCAAATTCTACTTTTACTTGTTTTAATTCACCAATTTCAAGATGGATTGTAGCTATTTCAATAATTAATTCAACTCTCTTTAAAAGTAATTCCTTTTCTGGTAAAAAAGTTGACTTCTTGAAACTCTCATCCATTTTGGTACGAGCAAGAGCTATACCTGCACACTGTAATGCAAATCGTAGTTCGCTTAATTTTCTATAGATCTTGTAAGGAACTTCATATAGATCAATTATGTTTGGCGTTCTTATATTCAGTCTTAAATAGTCATTCGGATCTACGGTAAATGATTCCCTCATTACTTCTAGTTCTAAATTGCAGACGGTCTCTATGAAATCTATCGTATTAATTTTAATCCGATATACCTGAATTCCATAATCCATTTGATAAATCTCTTGTAAAATCTTACCCACTTTACCATCAACGGGCACATCTGAATCCACCTTTATTTCTGTAATTTCTGGTACAGTTCCTTTTCTTGCATGATCAATCCAAATAATCTGATTTAACTCCCTTAATTGTTTTAATGTTGGTACAATATCAAAATCATCACTTCCTGAGTATCCCATTACCACTAAAGTACGACTTTTGGAAATATTTTCGAATAAAGACCGTTTAAATGGTTCTAATTGAAAGACAGATTCACCTTCCTTACCTGAACCAAATGCTTGAATGGTAGCAATCAAACTCTTTTTTGTTTCCTCCCCGGTGATAATATTTTTGCACGATCCATGAACTTTATACAAAGGAAATTGGCTTTTATGATATAATTCTTCGGGATTTGAATACATTTTAAAATCACCTTCTGTTATGACGGGAACAATACTTTCTTTCTTAACTTTTAATTGCATTAAGGCATATTCAATAAGATAATCGAAATTTGTAGTCATAACATAATGACCACGCTTCATCATCTCTGCCAAGAATAAGTGAATCTTATTAGGTACCTCACAGAGCCCATAATATTCTATGAGCTTTAACTCAGGATCCAGTTGATCGCGCAAAATTTCTACGAGTTGTTCAAAACGCAGGCTCTTCAATGAGAGAATCCGTTTCACTTCCGATTCTTTACAACTGAAGCTAACCATCGCTTCTATCATTTGTCCTCCCGCAGGCAAACACGAAGGAGGATCTATCGAGCATCCAGCACCAGCTAAAAAGGTTAATTTTGTATCTGGAGTGATTAAATCCTTAATAGTAAGATTAGTGAGTCCCATCGTATTATTTCATATAAATTAATTATTTGATAAATTTACCTCGTTAGATCTCTATTTAATACTTTTGCTGAAGAATACCATGCTTGAAATACTCTAATTTAAATAAATAATGTTCTAACTAACGATTAAAAAAAAATTACATAAATCTTAATCATAATTCTTACTCCTTTTTTTACCACAATAACAACTCTATTTATTAATAACATAGATTTACTTAATATTAAGTAATATTCATCAATAGAAATAAGATGACTCAACTATCTTTAAAAATCGTTCAATGTCCTAAATGTGGTGTAGAGAATAGGACAGTATATTATGCAAGCATCAACACCTTCATGGATTTAGATGGATCTTTAGTCGCTAAATTACTAGATGGAACATTGAATACATTTGAATGTAAAAATTGTGGAGTAAACATCCGGTTATCATTTGATGTTCTAATCAGTTGCTCAGATGGAATGTTCTCTCTAAATCCCGCTGATAATGTCGAATATAAGAAAAAACAGCTTAAATCTCATGGATTACTCTCTGAAAAAGGAAAAATTTTTTCTGGTTTAGAATCACAGTATTTACACGCAAAAAGTAAATTAGAAAAGCGCAAACAACCTAGCCCTTCTCCACAACCACCTCCTGCTCCTAAAGTAACTCCCAATACTAAAATTTATTACGAGCTATCTGAAAAACTTGAAAGGCTCTTATTTAAGAATAAGAAAAATAATGAAGATAAAACATCTAAAACTAACGCTGAAAAACCAAAACCACCCCCACCACCTCCTTCTTAAGAAAATTGAACTATCATAAATTATCTTTTCATTCTAAAATATTATTTAATAGATTTACTTTATAGAGAGAGATTTTAGTTAACTCTCTCAAAAACTAACCTTGCTATTCTATGATACATTTCTTCGATGTGTGTATTATCATCTTTCTCCGAGAATACTTCGAAATATAACGTAATTTTATTTTTCGATATATATTGTTCAAGGTACTCCTGATTATACGCTCTCATATCCATTAAATCCGCTTTATCTCCAATAAGAATAATTGGTAAATCAGGATCGTGCGCTCGGAATATACGAATATACATTTCAATATTATATAAAGAAACTTTACTCGTTAAATTAAACATCAATAAACCAGCATCCGCATCTTTAACTAATTTTTCTAGAAAAAAATTAAATCGCGCTTGGAAATAAAGTTTCCAAAAATGAAAAGTTAAGACTTTCCCATTCAAAAGTTCTATGTCCTTAGAATAATAATCTATTCCTATTTGATAGGGGCTTTCTAAAGGATTAATGGAATCAAATTTATAACAATACTTTGAATATAGACCACTCAAATCCGCAGATGTACTGCTTAGAGAAATCACTTTGTAGACTTTTTTCTCATTCATTTAAGTCATTCAGGCTCTTTTCAATATTAGTATTCATCTTAACACATGTATTTAACCTTTCAAAGATTTATAATTTTTCTTTTTTAACTCTTCCGCATAAATCGCTGGATCTTGTTCCTCAACAATAGATTGGTGCATATAATACATTACTATTTACAATTATGATTGGGATATTCTTATTCGTATTTATACGCAAAAAACAACGAGGGCTTGTATTGTCAGTACTGTGGATATGGCATTCAAAAGGGGCAAAAATATTGTCCAATCTGCGGAAAAGAGGTTTATTAATAAGACCCGATTTCCTAACATTAAAGTTATATAAATACTTACCAAAAATCCCATCTTTTTCGGATTAAACTATTCATTCTGGTTATTTTGGAAAAATATCTCCTTTTTTTTATTTATAAAGAACGAGAATATTGTCTTTTCATGCCCATAAAATATAGTTTAAAGAAAAATGGGTGAAAAATTTTCCTTTAAATACTCTGGGTAGATAAAATAATAAAAAATATTGAGGTGAGTTAATGAACGATATAAAAATACCCCAAGAAGAAGTAGGTGCTTATGATTATTCTAAAGACCACAATTCCGAATTCGTGGATATTCCCCCATCTTTTCCATACGTAAAGATATCTGATATGATCTCTGTTAATATAGTCCATTATTGCCTAACTATAAACAAGGAGTTGATATCAATTGGTATCTAATACTAATAAGTATCAACCGCACAACAACAAAAGTATTTCAACTCCAGAGGAAGAGGAGTATCAAAAAGATTATTTAGATCTCTGGAGAGTAAATCCAAGCTATATAGAAATGAATATCAAGGTACTCTTGGCTAAAATCTTCTTCATCTCAGTAATCGCACTTTCTATCATCTATTTTAGTTATTATGGTACATATAACGCACAATATACCGCTTTTGCTATTTGCATTATAAGCGCTCTCCTGTTCTTTGATCAATTGAGTCTTATTCTTACTAAAATATCCATTATGTTTCGAAGGGGATTTTCAATAAACCCGTTTGAAAATTTAGAGATTATCACCATAAATAATGAACCAGAAACCGTTTTGCTCATTAAAAGAAAAACCGCGATTAATGTTGCGCTCCGTATATTTAAAATTGAAACATTACCGGAAAGTGTGCAACCAACGCTAAATCAATTATTAAAAGCGTTATATCATTCTAATATAAATTTTACCTATCAGGTTATACAGAATCCGATAATTCATCGCCCTAACCAACATTTGAACGAAATGCCTTCAAGAATTACCATCTACTTTTCCGTGTCTAAATCTATTGATGGCATCTTACGAAATTCGGTCATCCGAACTTTATTAGAAACTGTCAGAGCGAATTCAAATGTGCTCAAATCAAATCTCGTAGACAATGTACATCACACTAAAATACGTCTATTGCAAGGCACTGAATTATTAAACGCCCTCCGTATTATGACTTTTAATCACTCCCCTAATCTTTGTTCATTTCCTCAAAAAACCATACGAAAAAATTCTCATGGAACAATAGTTATATTTAAATTCTTATTCATGGCGTCAATTATTTTCGTTCTTTCTGTCTACTTAGCTTCTACTATTCTTCCTCCATTGATAATTCCAGTATTTGATGGTATGTTATCCTGTTTTTTCATATTTGTGTGGTGGCGCGATCTTCTTTACTTTTTCTCCCATCGGAAACTTTATCGAGAACCTGATCTCAACGTTGTTGATATCTTCCCTGATATTGAGTTCTTTCGATATAGCGGGGATCCAAGTATCTTATATGCCAAATTAAATAACCACATCTTAATGGCTTTCCGAATGCTGAATTTAAACTATGCCAGTCAACCCATGCTCGCATATCCCGATAAATTCTTTCGGGCATTGAACCATCAAAAAGTCTATTTCAATTATACCGTATTTGCAAAACCTAACAAGAGCGATCAGAAGTGGATGAAAGGAATCAATGAAAAGACGAGAGAACACCTTATAGATATTGGTGCTCTAACTGTACTTGATGGTCCAAAAAGAACAAAATTAAAACATTCTGAACAAGAACTTTCCAATTGGCTACTCATGCGGACAGGGATTTGGAAAACTATCGTATCCTTAGGACTTACCTGTTATCGGGAGATGGACCCTAATAACGACGAGAGTGAATATTATTGGGAATTACAAACAGAACTAAATGAGAAAAGTCTCATCCTAAAACAAGCGTTTGAAGATAATTTTCTTCAGCTGAAATTAACAGTCCTATTTCGAAAAAAGCTATTAAACGCGTTTTTGAGCTCTAGTGTAAAAAATCTCGATATAAATGACCGGAACTCTAAATTATCTTGCTTATACTTTCAAGGAAAAAACCTCATGAACCTTATAGCAATTTCTAATGAACTTAAAAAAGGATTGGAAACAAAAATTGCTGCTGAATTTAATACCCCTCTTCATTTAATCAACGACATTGTCATCGGAAACACCCTTAATACAGAAGTATTAGAACCTGAAGTAGAATTAGGGTTTAAAATAGAGCAAGTAAAACAGGTATTAATTACTAACGGACTTCCTGAACAAAGAGAGGCCACCGCTATGAAAATCGTGACCGAGCTGATTAAAAGTGAGATCCCTTGTGTAGTATTCGATTTTACTGGAAATTGGTCCAAGGTAATCCATCAGTTTGAAACATCGAACCTGCGAACCTCCTTTTTATATTTCAAGCTAGGAAGCTCCTTTTCCCTAGACTTGATTAATTCAGATATTCCCTATGATAATGAGAATGTTGAATACTTAAACCTCCTGTATGATGTT
>JAEOUE010000018.1 GCA_016839515.1 Candidatus Hodarchaeum mangrovi | reverse complement strand
AATGATGCAGATAGGATTTTTACTGTTTATATTAAAAGTTGGTCACCAACTTTTAAAGAATTAACAGAAGTTTCGGATATAGGATTATCAGTTAGATATAAATATACCTATAACGCTTTAACACCTTTTGATCATCAATTTAATTTCTTTATGAAATTCTTATCAATTTGTTCTTTTGGGATTTTTGTATTTAATGTCATTAGATCTATTTATAGTGAATCAGGAACGCCTTTCCTAGATCAATATTTCATATGGGCGATGATTGTTTGTGGAGTAGAAATTATTATTGTATTTGGTTATTATATTTACAAATTAATTTCTGTTAAACAAAAAATCAAACGAATAAAACAAAAAGCAAAAGAAGATCAAGCTAAAGCCCAAGAAAAACGCGATAAAGAACAACTCTATTATCAACAAGAGTTAATGAAAATCAAAGAACAATATGATCTTACTGTTGGTGAAATTGAACAAATACCTGAAGAACCAATAACTTATGAAGAGATTATTGATGAGGCAGAAGTTGTAGAAGACGAACCAACTGAAATTTTACATGAACCTGAAGTTGAGTTAGTAAAAGAAGAAATTCCTAGAGTACCATTACAGGATCAACTTGAGGAAATTTATCCATCTGAAATAGATGAAGAAATAATTGACGAAGAAGAATCAGAAGAAATTCCAATTTTGCCAGATGAAGAAGAACCTCAACAAGAAGAGCAAATTATTGATGATTCTATAGAACAGGATGAAGAAGATGAATCTTGGGAATCTATGTATGATTACAATCAATTTGATGAGGAGGATGAAGATGAATGAACTTAAGTAAAAGAGAGCTAAAAGCACAGGAAAGATACAAGAAAGCCTTTAGAGCAAAACGCATTCTTATGCTCATAACATATGTAACTGCTATTCTTTTCTTAGGATTAATAGTTTATATATTAGCAAGATATGGAATTGCTGCTACAGATCATGTTGATTTTGAAGATGGAGCAGATATTCTTTCAATCTTTGTTGGCATACCAATGTTTTCAGTTACAGTACTATCAGGCATCTCAATTGGAATTATCAATTTGATAATGGGTGCAATGGATGAAGAAGGCACTACAAAAGAATTCAAATTAATTGGAAAGGAGGAAGAATTATGAATAATCAAAGAAAAGAAAACAATATACAATCAAATGATGTTCAAATAGAAGAATCAGATGTCCTTTCAGGCATAATAAGTGCAATCCCCTTAGAACCATTTGTAACTAATTCCTCTACAAAAGTCCATTTAACTTTAAAAAACATTTCAGAGACACCTGGTTTAAGAGTGCGATTTCATACTGAAGATTACATAAATCCAATTTCAATTGATATAGATATTCCTCCAGGGTCAGAGAAATTAGTTTCAGTAAATATTGTTCCACTGAGTAAAGGAACTCGAGAATGTATGGTTGAATTTGCTCCTTTATATGATAAAGAAGGGCAATTAATACCAGGAGATGCTGCAGATCCAATAGTTGTAAATAAATTTTCTTACAATGCACGTGAGGCATTAACAGCTGGACTTACTTCTACACAAAGAAGATTGTTATCCGATATCTTAAAAATTGCATCAATGGCTTTGGTAGTTGCTGGTTTGTTAGCTGTCACTATACCTGGTTTAAAAGATTTAATTTCAGAGGAATTTATCACTTCATTTCTATGTGTAATTTTAATTTTACAATTGCCAATTCTTGGTTTTTATTTCTTTTTAACGAATAGAATGCCACAAGCATAACTATTCAATTTTTTTCTTTTTAATCACAAATGCCAATTTTTAGTTGATTTTTTTTTAAAAGTGTGGGGATTAAAAGCATCAATTTTGAACTTATTTCTGAATTATCATTTGACTATATTTGGAAGGTAAGAAAATGTCACTTGAAATTGATGAGTTAACAAGAAAACAATTGGAAGAAGAAATTTGGGGCGATAGTTGTCATGAATGTGACTTTTGGGGAAAACCAATAATTACTGGCTATTGTCTAAAAAATGAAGAAGTATACGTTGTAAGTTGTTCCGAATGTCAAGCTACTATAGTTGTTATTGAATTAGAGAAGAAACAACAAGAATTAGTTCAAAAAAAATAATTTCTCTTTATTTTTCTTTCAAATTTAGAGAAATTTTATCTTATATAGATTCGCTAGTGTATTATTTGGGGAAATGTTTGAAAGCTTTAGTTATTTATCATTCAAAAACAAACAATACAAAGAGCATAGCAGAAATTATTGCTAAACAACTAAAAACAGAAGCAATACCAATTAACTTGCTAGAGAAAAAAGGTCGAGGTACTAAAGAGGAGCAAGAAAAGGAAAAAGAGTTATTTAATGATGCCTTGAACAAAAGTAAAGATTTTGATCTAATAATTATTGGTACACCAACTAGCTTTCAAAAAGCCCACTCAAAAATAATCCGTTTCGTAAAAGCTGTTGAATGCTTAAAAGTAGCTCTATTTTGTACTTATTATAATAAAGTAGGAACTACATTAACTGACTTAGAAGATATATTAAAGGAAAGAAAAATACAATTAGTTACAAGTTATGCATTTGACAATTTGAAATCTGGACAATACAAAGAACTTGATGATAAAAAGAGAAAAGCATATTTTATAAAAGCTAAAGAATTCACTAGAAAATGTATATCTTTATTTAATAAATAAATGAAGATGAATGTTAATGAATAAAACACCAAAATATGTTTTTGGTCCTGTTCCCTCAAGAAGACTTGGACAATCTTTGGGTATAAGCCCAATTCCAGACAAAACATGCAATTACTCTTGCGTATATTGTCAAATTGGTAGAACAACTCATTTTACAAATGAAAGAAGAGAATTTTTTCCTAAAGAAGAAATCTTTT
>JAEOUE010000172.1 GCA_016839515.1 Candidatus Hodarchaeum mangrovi | reverse complement strand
ACTTTTTGCCAGATGCTGGAAGCAATGTAACCTCCTGCTGCCTCATATGTTGCCAATGCAAGAACCACCCATTGAGTTACTGATAGATCAGAGGAGTCATGGTCATATCCATACCGCCATCCGCCATACCACGGTTTATCGCTGGTAACACCCCATGTTTCATCATTCTGGGTGGCAATTAACCATTCAACAGCATCATCGATTAAATTCATTAAACTTGTATCTGGGGTCACAAGAGTATTATTATAGGCTATTAAAGTCGATAACGCCATTGCTGTTTCATAACTCGCATGTCCTGATTCCCAGATTACTTTACCAGGGACAGAGGAGTTAGGGTCATCCTGAAATACTCCTTTCAGATATTGAATTGCACTCGATACGACGGAGCTCTGTGTTCTTCCTGCTTGAATAAAGCCAAGACATGCTAGTGCCGTCATTCCAGCTGAATGCCATCCAGAATAATAATCCCAAGACCCATCAGGATTTTGGGTTTTTTCTAACCAATCTAGTCCTTTATTGATTGTACTTTCTGGGGAGGGAATTGTTCCAGGGGTGATTGTAAATGAAATACTTGCCTGGCCTTTCTTTTGTCCTAAGTCAATAGCTTCAATGACTAGGTCAATTGTCCCTGTTAAATCCTTTGGTGGATACCAGATGAAGGAAAATTCGTTGGAAGTCCCAAATGAACCAGTCCAGCCACTTCCAGATGAATATGGACTGAATGAGTATAATATTGTTCCATCATGGATGAGTAGAAATCTTGTAACTAAAGAATCATCTGTCCAGCTTCCTTGGAATTGTATCCCATAAAATTGAGGGATTGAACTTCCAGCAGAAGGTTTATTGATTGTTAGTGTAGGGATGCTTGAATCAACATATATATCTGCCAAAACAGTAAGTAATAATGGAGGATTCTCACTCCATCCATAATCAGGATAACGTACCATAATTTGCCAGAGTCCTGGATATCGTCCGATTCTGGTATAAATTTGAGTAATTTCTGTCCGATCTTGCCATTGATTCCACGAAATAAAAATTGAGCTCGGATCATTCACCCATAAGTCTCGGGGTCTACCCCACCCATCAATAACAAAAAACTCAAACGAGGGACCACCAGCATATTCGGGTTCTGTGCGATTAATCTGTAAATTTAATATATCCTCATTGTTCCCATAAACATAAAAGCTTTTATTTTCGAGTAGATTTAATAAACCGTAATTTACTACAGACCCTAAGGTTAATAAATCAGCGGATGGTGCTAATGAAATATCTATCCCAGATTCCGAATGAGCGTTTATGAGGTATGAAACATTCATGCCTGAGTCATCGAATGACTCATATCCTCCTGAATATTGGATTAGACTCAACTCTCGAAAATGAATGATTGGAAAATTGCTACCTGCAAAACCACCAGATCCTCCGCCATATGCATTGAAGGCGCTTAGATATTCAGCTGGGATAGTTAGAGTTATATTTTGCAAAGTATTGGAATTTAACATTCTTACCTCTTCATAGTGACATATTGTCACTCCTGTGTCATTTTCCAGTACAAGGTTGATTAAATATCGTTCTGATCCTATGTATCCATGGTCAAAGGTTTGATAAGTGAATTTAAATTCTATGTATCCACTTGAAAGTGTAGCACTTTGGACAGTGATATCAGTGGTCTCAAGTGGTTCCTCAAGTTTTGAAATATCTAAACCAGGAATTAGTAGAAGAGGTTTAGTATTGTCATAAGAATTGTGTTCTTGGAAAAATCCATATCCTTCTTCACCCAATTGAACACATGTTACAATGTATGGCCCAGCAAGCTTCATTGTTCTTAAATCAGAACATTTAAAGTGCACCGAGAAGTTATACAAACCCAAGGGAGGTGTTTCTATCTCACTTCGTCCCCAATATTCAAGACTATATTCCTCGCTTCCATCTGAAAATTTTGCACGAAATGTAGGATCATTTATTCGAACAAATACAAGATATCCATAACTTGTTGGAGCAGTCACATTTACTTCAACCAATAATTCTAACCAGTCAAAAAGTCCATCTGAGTCACTGTCGATTAAATTATTGTAAAAATATCTTTCTGTTAAATGACCACGAGAATCATATTCGCTTAGGCTAGCGCGAACAGTTTCAGAAGAAAATTTTGATTGTTGAGGGGAGAAATACGACAAATTCGGCGACGAAAAAGGCGTAAACATTGTTAAGGTAATTAAAAATAGGAAACAACCAATAAGTTTCTTTTTCATAGTTTTTTCAACTCTTTTTTCTAAAGAATGAATGATGGAGTATTATTCAACATTCATGATATTTATATTTTTACATTTAATTGATAGTTAGTTGGCATAATTTTTCTTTTGTATAAAATTAGAGAAGAATAACATTTTAATAAAAGAAGAAAATAAGATTTATGCTTTTAATAGGTAATATCAAGAATTTTTTCATGATGCTGTTACAATAAAAGACAATAAATCCATTATTTTACCAAAAAATAAATTTTTATGAAATTATCCTTCTGATTATGCTTTGTTCTTCTCTTCTGGTTAAATAGGAACATGATCTTTACTTTTTTAATATCCAGATATGTTGAATGTCTTGCTTTTCTATTAACTTTAGTGTTTCTGTTGGGGTATGAGCGCCAACTACGATTTGGTTATCTGTAGTTATTCTTCTTTGTATAAGTATCCTATAGATTATTGGATGCTTATAAATTATAAGTGAGATTCAAAACTAATCCACTCAAGACTGAAAGAGAAAAATTAGTAGATATATGGATCATTCAGTGGAATCCACTCTGTTTCTGATTATAAAATTTTATATGCCTGAATTTATCCCTATAACTTATCCCAGTAATCTTTCTTTTCAAAATCTGGGTGGAGAGCATTCCGTCGAAATTGAAATCCTGGATATCGTGTTGATAATGGGTCATATTTTTCGATCAGTCGTAAATCTCGTTTTATTTCTTCTATGGGTCGTTCTGTGTTCTGGAGTACTTCAATTGTTTTTCTATCTGCCTTTAGTTCTAGTAACAGTTCAAAGGAACTCAAATAGGTTTTAATGAATGCATCAGCTATTATTAATAAAATAATCATTACTGCACCTACTGGTATCAAAGTCTCATGGATTAGACTGATATCTGATGATATTGAAACTATCATTAGCCCTATAAAAGTGAGGTATGTCACATATAAGGTGTTATGGACGAAATATAGGAGATAAAAATATTTTCGACTCTCTAATGAAAGCCAACATAATTCCCGTGCGCAATAAATAAAGCTCTGCCTAGGGTCAGCTTGGAAATGAGCAATCTTTGAATAAGCTATATATACGATTCCATTTACCTCTGAAGCAATAGCAAGTTTAGCAAAATAATTTGAGGGGAGGTCTCCTAATCTGGTTTTCACATCTTCAAATCCCATTTTCTTCCCTAAAGTTTTTAAATCCATTCTGAATTCTTCACTTGGCGAGCGATTATCAAGTGACATAACTCGTTGATTCATTGAGTCCAAATGATTCATAAATGAATTTAATACAAGCAACGCTCCTATAAAAATAAATAACACCCCTATTATCTGTAAAATGCTTTCTAAAGCTGCACTAGTTTTTTCCTCGGAATTTCCAGTAAACAATGCCAAAAGTATGAACAAAAAGATGATGGGGAATAATGCTGCTTGAATTCTCCATCCAAACATTTCGACTAGTTTTAATAAATCTTGGAGTGCGGAACCTGCGATATGAAACTCTCTCAATTGTTGATAAGTTTTTTTTGCTATGATTACTCCTAAAATAAATAAAATTGCACTTAAGACCAATAGGACTTCTATCACAAGTTCCTGATTATAAAATATCGCTAGTAGAGTTACTATTCCAGCCACAAATATGGGCATAATCACAAGTACTATTAAGAGTTCTATTTTTTTATTTTTTGAAAGCAGAAATGGTTTTAATTCTGGATCAAGTGCTCTTCTATGCATTCCTAAAGCTAGTTCATATTCTTGCATAATTTTTAACCCCTCGGTAAAAAAAGAATAAATCTATTGACATTAGATATTATAAGTTAAAAGATGTACCATTCCATTACGAATTAACTTACCCTTTTTCTTCGTGAAAAAGAGCTTTTAGGTGCATCTTTCTATGAACCTTTGAGAGTGAGAATCTTAGGATGAGATGACTTCTCTAAATCGTGGTTCTCGATACTAGCTAAGGATTTTCTAGATTGTGAATTAAATCAATATACGCTTGCATGGCCATCTCTTGGGTCATTCCTTTTCTGGAAGCCCAGGCTTCATATTTATATCGTGTTTTCAGATTTAACCGTCCAGGTTTCTTTCCTGTCACATTTCCAAGCATAGCTTGTTTATAAAGTCCGTACATTTCGAGTAATACTTCAGGGGGTTGAGTTGGTAGGTTATTTGCCTGTTTGACAGCTTTATCAAATTCTGCTTTAATTTTAGGGTTCACTTCTTGTGTCATATTTTTTCTTCCTTATAATTCTGAGAATGGTGGGAGTGTTTGAAAAGTTACCAGGTAGGGTATTTTGGATATTGTTGTTTTAATCCTCTAGAAACATTTATGGTTTAGTGTAAGTTCTTTAATTTCAAACACATTAGTCAACATCTATTCATGTTATTATATATTATTATATCTGGTAAAGAGAGTGAAGACAAATGGAAGTTACTATCACTAATATTTATAATAATAAAAGTTTACCATCAATGGATCTTATCGCTTCTCATGGACAGGCATTTCATATTAGTGCAGGTGATAAATAACTTTTATTTGATGTTGGATATAAAGGAGATATTCTTTATCATAACATGCAAGAGTTAGGTATTGATATCAATGAAGTTGACAATATTGTCTTTTCACATGGTCATATTGATCATACAGGTGGACTTCCCTATTTATTAGATAAAAGAACTAACGAGGATCCATTGACTTTGATCGGTCATCCTCAAATTCGTGAAACCAAATTTCTTAAAATTATCTTCTTTAAAAAAACTCTTTCTTTCCCCACTTTATCTGAGAACCAACTTTCAAAAGTCAATTTTTTCCTGACTAATGAAGTAGTTCAAGTTTTACCATATATTAGCACTAGTGGTGAAATCAACGAAAGAAGTGAAAAAGTTGGGAGAGAGCCAAATGCTTTTCATCATATTAATTCAAGGGATGAATTAGATCTAGTTTTAGATGATCAATCCCTTGTTTTCGATACGACTGAGGGGGTTGTAATTCTTACAGGTTGTTGTCATGCCGGGATATTAAATACTTGTAAACTAGTCCAAAAACAGTATAAAAAACCAATAAAAGCCATTATTGGAGGAATACATCTCGT
>JAEOUE010000171.1 GCA_016839515.1 Candidatus Hodarchaeum mangrovi | reverse complement strand
GGATTTAAAACTCCTAAAACCAGATACTCCTGATCTTCCAGATCCTTTAAGGTTTTAAAAAGGGATATTCGAACAGTCAATGGAGAAGTTATTGAAAAATTAGTAGTTGAAGCTAATAAATATGCAGGTTCCAATGTGAAAAAATTAGACAATAGTATTCCTAAATTCACTCATATTATTCTTTAACCTTTTTTATTTATTCTAGTTTAAACATCTATTATTATAGGAAGAAAACACAAATACTCCCTTTTTTTTATTTTCCATTTTCCCTTTTTTTCCCTATGTAATTATTTTATAATCAGCAAAAAGCTTTTACAGCAGGATGTAATGAAGTTAACTAAATTATTAATATCGAAAAGTTAGTGATAATTATGGATGATAAGGTATTTACACAATATGATCCATTAGAAGAGGCGCTACAAGAAGGGATTGACCCAGAAAAGTACATAATAGGGACTTACATGGTTCAATTAGGACCACGTATGGATCCATGGTTTATAGGAAGAGCTGCTGCGTGTGAACAATCTACTGGAACATGGGTACCTGTTCCAGCTAACACACCTGAACTTAGAGCGACTTATGGAGCGAAAGTGATTGGGGTTTATGAGATTCCCAATTGGGAATTTGAAGTTCCAAATGAAGTTAAAGAAAGGAGTTATATTTACCAAATTGCTTTTCCTATAATCAATCAAACAGACCAAATTGCATTAATGTTGACCGCTACGATAGGGAATATATCAATGGGAGGAAAATTAAAATTACTAGATTTGCGCTTCCCTAAACCATGGATAAAAAAATTTAAAGGGCCTAAATTTGGAATTGAGGGTGTAAGAAAGTTATTGAAAGTTCCTGATAGACCTTTATTGAATAATATGATAAAACCTTGCAGTGGTTGGACTCCTGAAGTTGGAACTCAACTTTTTTATGCTGCTGCCAAAGGAGGTTGCGATATAGTCAAGGATGATGAATTAATTGCTGATATGGAGTACAATCGAATTGTTGATAGAGTACCGATGATGATGGAGGCAGTGGATAAAGTCAAAGACGAAACAGGGGAAGAAACTCTCTATACTGTCAATATTACCGATAAACTACCCAAGCTGCATGAGAATGCTCTAGCGGTTCAAGATGCTGGAGGGAACGCCTTGATGATTAACTACCTTGTTGTTGGTCTAGAGGCTATGCGTTGGCTTGCTGAAGATCCTGAGATTAAATTACCGATTTTAGCTCATATGGATTTTGCTGGAGTATGGTATGAGTCTCCTATTTCCGGAGTTTCTTCTTTCTTAACCATGGGAAAGCTAGCCCGTCTTGCAGGTGCTGATATTGTCGTTTATCCTGCTCCCTATGGTAAGGCTCCTTTTTTAAAGGAAAAATATCAATCGATAGCTAGAGCTTTACGATATCGTCTACATAACCTTAAATCCAGCTTACCTATGCCCTCTGGAGGTATTACACCAGGGATGGTAATACGAGTAATGCAAGATCTAGGGAATGATATCATGATTGGTTCTGGAGGAGGTATTCATGCTCATCCAGACGGACCAATTGCTGGAGCAAAAGCCTTCAGACAAGCTATTGATATAGGTATGAAGGATTTAACAGCTGCCAGTGAAGACTTTGAAGATTATGTTGAAGACCACGAAGATGAGTATCCTGAACTAGCTAAGGCAATGAAGAAATGGGGAGTTTCTGATACACGTTTCTAATCCTTTTTTCTTTTTTAACCATATAATCCTCCTGCAACTGGAGGAAATATTGAAATGATGTCTCCGTTGTTTAGTGACGTATTTAATCCATCATAGATGTTTATATTATGCCCATTGATAAGAATAATGATCCAACTGTGAAGGTTTAATTGATCATCAAATAATTGTTGGTTTAATTCCGGGAATTGATCGATTAAGGCATTTAGAAGTAAATAAACTGTTGTATTAAGAGTCAGAGATATTAATATTTCCCGTTTCTTCGTGATATACTTGAATTGGCCAAAAAATCTTGCTTTAACCTGAATTCTACGAGGATCATCAGAAAAAGCCATTCATTCATCACATATAAGCTATCTAAAGATAGATGATTATCAATTATTTTCTTCTGTTTTTAATTTCTTCTTGTCTAATTTCATAACTCTGGTTAATGGGAGGAAATCACGAATTTCCACCTGTTTTGGAACAGCATATGGGGGGAGTATTTCCTTACAAAATTCAATAATCTCTTCTGAGCTTGTTTTATTTTTATATTCATCTCGTAAAATGACAAATGCTTTGACACGTTCGCTTCCAGGACGATTTGGATCAGGTATTCCGATCACACCTGCCATTCTCACCGCTGGATGAGTATGTAAGGCATCATCAATAACTCGTGAGTACACTTTCATCCCTGAAACATTGATCATGTCTTTGATTCTGTCGACTATTTTAAAGTAGCCATCTTCATCCATTACACCAATATCTCCAGTCGCTAACCACCCATTCGGTTGTAATCCTTTTCCTTTTTCTGGCCAGTAACCCAGCATTACTTGGGGTCCCCGAATCCATACTTCACCTTCCTGACCAAAAGGAACTTCCTTTCCAGTATCTGGATCAACAAGTTTTACTTCTGTGTCTGGAATGGGCACTCCTACAGATTCCTTCACTTCGGTCATGAAACGGGTAACCTTAGATAGCGCAGAAAGATTTATATGTGTGCAAGGACTGCATTCAGTCATTCCATAGCCTTCACTCATAGGTACACCGGTTTTTTTCCCAAACTGTTTTCCCACCTCTGGAGGAAGCGCTGCAGCACCTGAAAAATAAAAGATTGGCATCTTTCTAAGATCCTTAGTCAAGAGCTCGCTAAAATGAGTAGGTACCGCGAACACTGCAAAGGGTCTTGCAGTACGAATGAGCTCTGCAATATAGTCGATATCCCGTGCATC
>JAEOUE010000170.1 GCA_016839515.1 Candidatus Hodarchaeum mangrovi | reverse complement strand
GCTCTTTGCTGCTTCATCTGGTCTCTTTCGCGCACATTAATCATAATCGGTTGAATGCCACTTTGCTGAGCCTTCATTTCAGATTCCT
This sequence comes from Candidatus Hodarchaeum mangrovi, assembly GCA_016839515.1. Lineage (GTDB taxonomy): Archaea > Asgardarchaeota > Heimdallarchaeia > Hodarchaeales > Hodarchaeaceae > Hodarchaeum > Hodarchaeum mangrovi. The sequence goes on along the minus strand of JAEOUE010000170.1, from coordinate 5,181 downwards.
GATCCACACTGGGATTAATAAATTCGTAGACAATTAATCCACCTGAGGAACTGGAATACTCAACTAATAAATCGCGGAAGTCTTGTCGTACTTTTTCAATGTCAGGAGGAAGATCTTCTGAAAAGTATGCACTTATAGTTACTGGTTCGTTAAGTTCATTAAGTATACCTTTTGTTGCCTTACTTAAGCTATATCTTTGATCCTCTGTGTAATCTAACCTGAAGAAAAATCTTGAAGCTAAAAAATTAATAAGGAGTAATATTCCTATTACTAAAAGTATGGAGGTTTGAACTTTTTTTCTTGTTAGCATATTTCCTCCCTCACTCAACTATATTTCTTTTTGATAAAGAACTCTCGGCTAACATCAATCCAAAAAATGTAATAGAGAGGAAATAAAATAAATCACGACTATCGATGACACCTCGTGATATAGAATCAAAGTGAGTAGACATACTTAAGAAATTCAGCAATTGACCAACTGTTCCCGTAAAGCTTCCTGATAAGACATTAAAGATTATTAAGAAGAAAACACCTATGAGCAGAGCGAGCAAGAAAGCAACTATCTGATTATTTGTAATACTGCTTGCGAACAATCCAATTGAAATGTATGCCATACTCATTAGTATCATTCCCAGATAACCGCACAAAACAGATCCATGATCAACAGGACCTAATGCCCATACGGTAATATAGTAAGGTACTGTTAAAACTAATGCTACAACAATTAAAATAAGGCAGGCGAAAAATTTTCCTAAAATCACTTGCCAATCTGAAACGGCTTTAGTTAAAAGAAGTTCTATAGTTCCAATTCTTTTTTCCTCAGCGACCATCCTCATCGTTAATGCGGGTATAAAAAAGAAAAGTGAGAAATACGCAATTGAAAAGAATGGTTGTAGTGTCGCCTGCCCGATTAAAAATATATCTGAACCAAGCAACCAAGTGAAAAATCCGCTGATCCCCAAAAAGACTACAATAAAAATGTAGGAGACAAGCGAATCAAAAAATGAATTGAACTCCCTTTTAGTAATTACCCAAATAGCATGCATAGATTAATTAGTTGTTAATTCTCTGAAAATATCTTCTAGTTTTGTTTCTATAGGTGTCATTTCAGTTAGCACCCAGTTTTTAACTACACACAGTTGAAATATATCTCTTCTTGAGCTTCTATTAGCTTTACTTGTAACAAGAAATGAATTTTTTACGTTTTTATCAAAATCAACAACAGCTACAGAGTCAAGCATTTTTAGTGAATTCGCTATTTCGTCCCTCTCCTGAGGTTCACCAATTTGTACTCTAACTAATTCTTCACCCCTTGCTCTTTGTCTAAGCATATCAGCTGTTCCATCAGCAACAATTTTTCCATTATTAATAATTAAAATACGATCGCAAGTAGACTCAACCTCTGTAAGTATGTGTGTACTCAATATTACAGTCTTATGTTTACCTAACTCTTTAATAAGCTTTCTTATTTCAACAATTTGATTGGGATCAAGACCTGTAGTTGGTTCATCCAGAATCAGGATTTCGGGATCGTGAATCATTGCCTGGGCTAAGCCAACTCTTTGCCTGAATCCTTTGGAAAGTTCACCGATTTTTTTATGTTTTTCGACGTTCAAACCACAAACATAAACCATCTCTCCGATTCTTTCCTGTATTTTATCTTTACGCACACCCTGTAAATCAGCCACAAATTTTAGATAATCAAGAACCGGCATATCATAGTACAACGGATTATTCTCAGGCAAATAACCAATCTTTTTCTTTATTTCATCCTGGCGTTCAAGGATCGAAAGGTCATTTATTTTAGCGTCACCATCAGATGGAGCCATATAGCAGGTAAGGATTTTCATAGTTGTAGTTTTGCCTGCACCGTTTGGTCCAAGAAAGCCCAATATCTCCCCGGTTTTTACCTCGAAAGAGATATTATCAACGGCTCTTTGAGAACCAAATTTTTTAGTGAGATTATTTACAACTATACTCATATTGCCTTACATCTGATTTTTAATGGATGCAAATTTATGAACACGCAAAAAAAAATTCAATGGTATTAAGACGTAAAATTAATTCGAAGGTTTTATTATTTAAAATAAAAAATAATTTGATATTTTATTTTTTAAGTTTATCTTCCACCCTAAAATGTGTTAAAACACAGTATAGCACTAAAAATATTGGAGACTTCATGAAAACGAATATTCTCACTTTTTCACTACTTCTAACAACCTTGATAATGAGTACAACATTTTCTCTACCTCGTTTTGCGGTCAGACTTGGAGACAAGTGTATTGATTGCCATTACAATCCAACTGGGGGAATAATTAGAAATGAAGGTGGTTGGAATTTTGGGAAAAATATTCTTAGTGCCATATCTCCCCGTGAGCAGGATTTTGCAATGACACCTAAAATCGGGGACAATATTTCTTTTGGATTGGATTACAGAACACAGTTTCTTTATTCAGCAGAAAAGAAAAGAACTGATTTCCAACAGATGACCGGTTCAATTTATACTAATGTCGGACTAGCAAAAAAAATAAATTTATTGGGAAGATATGATTTTGTAAACCAAATATGGGAAGCATATGGCGTTGCACAGATTCTTCCTAACAATGGTTATATCAAGGCAGGTTCATTCCAACCAAACTATGGAATAAGGATGGACGATCACACGGCTTACACACGTGGTGGTGATATGTTCTTATTATCTTCAGAAGGTAGACAAGGATTAATTTACACTCCATGGTATACTGAAGCTGGAGTTGAAGCTGGAATCTTTATTAGCAACTGGGCTTTAATGACCGCAAGTGCTGGTGCGAATCTCTCAAACAGAACTTTATCAAAAGATCCTACTTATACAGCGCGATTAGAATTATTTCCAAAAATAGGCAGAGTTGGTTTATTGGTAGGTGGTTCATATGCGAGTGCTAATGTTCCTCAAAAAGCAGATTTCTACGGAGGTTTTGCAGGTATTGGTTATAAAAGATTTTCATTATTAGGTGAATTCGATATTGGCGAAAATGTTTCCGTTAATGGAGACAAATCAAATTTTGCTATGGCCGAAGCTGCATATGTTATTACATTAGGTCTTGAGGCAGTGGTACGGTATGACCGTTTTGATCCCAACACTTCAGTGAGTGATGATGAACTACAACATATAATTGTAGGATTAGAGTGGTTTCCTTACAGTTTTATAGAGATAAGACCACAGTATAGGTTTATGATAGAAAATCCTAAAATAAATAATGACTCGGCTGTTATTCAATTTCACTTCTGGTATTAATTAACAAGATAAATAAACCCGATTTCTCATAGGAATCGGGTTTATTTATTCCTAGTTAATAGAGATTAAATTGAGGAATATTTAAGTGGGCTGTATTCACTTCGCCATATTTCAAAATAGTTTTGCATTCTTCCGACGAAGTACTTGGAATTTTCCGAATAAATTTTTCTACCTACGAACCTGGCATCACGCAGTAAATCAATTATTCTCTTGTCAATAAAATTAATAAGTTCCCTGGTATGCTGATTGTCATTAAACTTACTTTCGTTAGAAATAATTCTTTCTTTCAGAAGGAATAGGTCATTTGCATCGCCAAGTGTATCAGATAATTTTCCAAGAAGAACAACCATTGGGCTCATTATCTCCGGCCAGAGATTGCTCAGAATTCTCATTGAATACCATAAATCTTTGACTCTTTTTCTCCACTCGTGAACTTTTTCTTTAACGGCTTCGCTCAGAACGGCATACATCATTGTCTGGCCCTGCTCAAAAATCCTTTGTAAGTTTTTTCTAACTATCTTAAAATTATCACCAGAGAGCGGATAATCAAAAACACGACTCCTGGCTAGGATAAGATCGGTAGAGAGCGAATTAATTACTACACTTTTTTTACTTTTTGCTGCTGAAATAGTCTTATGTTTCTCAATTAAAAAATTTCTGAAAATAGAAAAATCGAATTTAGACATTTCAATCTCAGGATTCTTTAAAAGTTTTTCAAAAGTCTGGATAAGTACAGTGCTGTCTCTAAGATCAGATAATGTTCTACCGGTATTACGGTAAAAAGAATTTTCAAGCCTAAATTTTTCTTCTCCAAGATTTGATCTTACTAATCTTAAAACCGTCCGAATCTTTTTAAAATTCTTTCTGGTATCGTGAATGTCCTCGTTAAATGAACCATTCCCTTTTGACAGATTAAACACTGATTTATCAATGAGCTCAAGGACAATTCGTTTTAAGCCAAAACTAAGAGTTTCGTTATTTTCCAGTCGGTATGCCACAGTTAAAAAATTTATGAAATGAAGCTTAATACAATATTAAGTAAAATGGAGAAAAGATGCTTAATGAAATTCGATTTATCAATCTTCGGATATAAATTTTAGAAAAGGGTAAGTGCTTCATAAACAAGAAAAGCTCGATAATGTTTAATTATCAAGCTTTTAGTGGGCCCAGATGGACTTGAACCACCGACCCTCTGATTATGAGTCAGATGCTCTAACCAACTGAGCTATGGGCCCTAAAATGTAGGTGCAAATTTAATATTATTCATTTCCAAAGGCAATATATACCACTAAGCATTATGCAGTTCCCATTTAAATCAGGTTCTTAATTCTTTCTATTGTAAGGGGAGCCGAACCTTCAAAATGATTATTTACATTTACGAATAAATCCACCTCATTACTTTGAAACTCCTTTATCATCTCAACTATTAAACTTAACTCTTTGTCACGGTTTATATAAATTTGATTCCAATTATCGTTGGCGATTTTTTCTATTCCTTTTCTATCCGGTCCATGTAATCTTATTACTGCTAAATTCTTCACAAGTTTTTTATACTTATTATAAATTTCTTTAACCGGAGGCATATAATAACCTTCAAGAAATACGGGCGCTAGATCTAAATCTGAAAGAAAGGTAAAATATTTTTCGTTCAAATAATTTGGATTTCTGATTTCAATTCCAACCGGTGGTATTTTTTTATCGAGTTTATTATAGAATTCCTTAAACTTTAATTGGAACTGTGATAACGAACTCATCTTTTGTTTATTTAGATACTCAAACTGAAAGATGAGGCAACCGATTTGTTTTTTTATCGATGCGATGGAATCGAGGAATTCAGCAAATAATTCAACTGAAAGGAAAAAGGGATTCGGTCTCAGTTCGTTTTCTTTTCCATCTTTATAGAAATG
>JAEOUE010000017.1 GCA_016839515.1 Candidatus Hodarchaeum mangrovi | reverse complement strand
CCTTTGTCAGGGTCGTAAATGTAACCGCAAATTGTACATTCATATTTTTGCATAATGTTTTTTCTCCATTATTTTACTTTTTAAGTAAAATCCTCTTGTTTGAAGATTTCTTCTTTTATATAAAAACATACTGCTTTACGTTTAAAATTATCGCTTTTTTTAATTGTATTTGAAACATTTTATTTTTCTATATTTAGATACTTAAAAAGAAAATTGTTGAGAGGTTATTTGATTTGTTTGTAATTTCTGGAGTTTATTGCGATGAAGATTTGCATGGTGACTGATACCTTTCATCCTATCTTCGATGGTATTGTTCGTTATTTAGACTATCTTATACCAGAATTACTTGAGCAAGGTCACCATGTAACAATTGTTTGTCCTCATTTCCGTGGTTACAAACATTTCGAGTATCCCTCTCAGAATTTACGCATTATTCGCACTTGTACTACCCCCTTTAAAATCAATGCCTATTATTTTGCTCTTCCTGATTGGCGCCTCTTTCGTGCTATCAAGCAAGCAGATTTTGTCATACTCCATTCATTAATGCCTTTGGGTATTGCTGGTGGTTTGTTAGCCAAGATGTTTAGGAAAAAGGTTGGGTTGTTCTGTCACCATGATGAACGTGTAATTCTTCAAGATATAATTAAAGCCAGACCTCTTATTGTTCGTTTTTCTTATCGCTTGATTAAGAATTTTTATCGTTCAATCGTAACTGTCTTTTTCCATGCAACAGAACGTTTCCGTCGTAAATTGATCTTTTTTGGTGTTCCTTCTGATAAAATTATTCATACTCCTTTTGCTATTGATAAAAAGTCCTTCCATCCCAAATCTGAGATCAATCTTCGACAAAGATATAATCTTCCTACAGATGCTCTTCTTGTTACTTATTTAGGTCGATTATCAATTGAAAAAAATGTTGATAATATTATCAAAGCTATGGATGCTGCCATGAATGAACAACCCAACCTTTATGCCATGATTGTTGGTGGAGGCCCAGATAAAGAGAAATTCATTAATATTGATAGAAAAAATAATGATAGGTTCATTTTCACTGGTTTCATACCTGAAGAAGAACTTCAAAGTCATTATGCTTCTAGTGATATTTTTGTTACTCCCACTTTAAATGAGAGTAGTTGTTTCACTGTTTTTGAAGCTATGACTTGTCAAGTTCCAATTATTACTGCTGCTAAAGACCATGATCCTGATATCACTCATGAGCATAATGCACTTCTTATTAATGATGTTCTTAATTATAGAGAAATAATGGAAAATATCTTACTAATTGCCAAAAACACTAATTTTCGTCATAAGATTGCTTTGAATGGTTATCAACTTATTCAAAATCGCACTTGGAAAAATCATGCCGATAGATTTCTCTTTGCTTTAGATGAGATATTTCAATCAACTCAAAAAGCAAAAGCTAAGAAACTTTCCCTTGACATAGAAAGTAAAGAAAGGAGATTCTTTAAACGCCTTCGTGAAGCTATTGGTTTGTAGGAATTTTATCTAAAGATAATGTGGTTTTCCTTTTAATGCATTGTAAAGGAATATTATTTTCTCATTATCATCTGCAATTTTTTTAATTAATTCTTTTCCAGTTAATACTTTCAATTGCTTTAATTTTAGATGAGATGGCTTAACAATAACATTTTTCTCAAGACCATTTCTTATTACCTCTGGAATTGTTATCTTCTTTTGTTTTTCTAGTAATTTCCATCTACCATCAATTATTAATGGTCCTAAAATGATGTTAGGATTTTTTTTATGAACAATTAGAAATTCTTCCTGAGCGTTCATATGAGGTAATGGACCAATTTTCCATTTGTATGGAGGTGTTGTTTCTTCTAAAGTAATTAAAATGGTCATTATTTCATTATTAGTAATAATTGAATCAATAATTATTGGTTTTACTCTTTCTTCTGTTAGATATCTTTCTACACTTTTTTCAAATCGTCTTAATTGCCCCCAAAGAATATCATCTGCAATATCAGGTTCAGGTTGTAGAGTTGCACTAAAAACAATGGGCGAATTTTCCATTTCCATGATTTTACTCTTAGACATCATAATTGGTTTTGCAAAAAAGAAATCTATTGTTGGTTTTTTAAGAAAAGCATTTGCAGCAGCAATGAATTTTGCCAAAGTATATTCATTTAACGCTGAAGCAACATTTCTATTATCATCTACAGGATCTATAACTATTAGTGTATCATCTTTATATCGCTCAGGATCCACCTCTAGATTTTCTTTAAAAATAATGATCTCGGTTCCTAATTTTGAAGCATTTTTCAGAACTTCTATGAATTTTCCATTGTAATGGATTATTAGTAATTCTGTTAAATAGCCAGAGAAGCCATGTATTTTTATTTCTGCTCCATAAACATCTATTCCTCTCATAAATTGCTTCAATAATCGTACTTCATCATTTGTTCCTGTAGGAAGATTCTGAATAATAAATTCCTTATGCTTCTGTGTTCTATCACCAGCACTTTTTAATGGTCTATCAGGATGAAATTCATAACAAGGTATTATTTCGATTTCTATGCCTTCATATATAGCAAATAAATATGGATGTTTGGCATGTTTTTTAATCCAATTTAATTTGAAATCTTTTTTAATAGTAGCTAATATTTCTTCTGGTTGAAATTCACTTTCGTATGGTAAGATTATAAATAAATCAATATCTCTATTGCCTGATAACCAAGTATCTCGAGAGAACGAACCGGAAAGCATTATTTTACTGGGTATTTTGTTCTTATTTAAGATCTCTTCAATTCTATTCTCTAAATCTTGATATTTTCTTTCAAGTTCCTTTCTCTCTTCTTTTTTCGGTCGTATCCTTTTAAGAACTTCTAAGTTAATCTGTTCATATTGATCATTCGTCACCATTATCTCACCGTAATTAATTTTTAACTATGTCCCCTTAACTTCAAATAATGTAGTATATACAGGACCTTTAGGTGTTAATTCACTTTTCTTCAAATTGAAATTATTTATAGAGACTGTGCCAAATTTCTGTTTTTCATAATTTTTTATGATATTTACTAATTGTTCTTTGTCTCCCACTTTTTTCAATCTGCCTATGGTTAAATGAGCTGTAAATGGTCGTGTTTCCTTTTTAAAATTAAATCGATCACTCAATCCATTCAATTCTTTTGATATAAACTCTAGATGATCAAAACCTTTGGTAACGCCCATATAAATTGCATTTATATAGCTATAGCTTGGTAAGCAACCCATACCATTCAATTCAATTTCGAAATTTTTAAAGGAAATTTTCTTTGTTACTTCTTCTAAATCTGGGATAATATTTTCATCAATATTACCAAGGAATTTCATCGTTAGGTGAAGATTCTCTGGAGTAACAAAATTAATCTTTGTATTTGGTAATGTTAACTCTTTTTGTATTTTCTTAATTTGCTCTATTATACTTTTTTCAGCAATATCAACTGCAAAAAATGCTCTTACTACCTTTATTGATTCGCCTATATTTCTAGGCATAATTTCCAATTAATTAATCTTTAGTGAAATTACTTATTATATGGAATGTTTTTTAACTAGTTTAATTTCGATATTAAATATTAGAATTGGCTTATGATGATTATGTTTCGATTTAAAGTTATTACTAAACAATATCCAACAGAAGATCCTGAAAAAATAGCTGTTGCATTAAATACTATTATCTCTGGTGAAATTCAAAAAGAAGAAATTGGATCGGATATTTATCTCTTCATAGAAAGTAATCAACTTAGATCCTTAGATTTACTATTTGATTTAATACGTCAACACAGAATTTTAGATGTTGCCAGAAAAACACTTCGAAATAATACATTAGAAAATTCAACTTTCTTTTATTTAAATAAACAAGTGGCTTACGTTGGAAAGTTAAATTTCTGTGATGAAGAAGGAGAATCACCTCTTGGGCCTATAAGGGTTGAAATCGAATATGATAATATAGACCTTTTAGTTGATTGGCTTACACCAT
>JAEOUE010000034.1 GCA_016839515.1 Candidatus Hodarchaeum mangrovi | reverse complement strand
GTGAAGGTTGGAATTTAAAACCTATTTTTGAACCTCATATATTCGTATTCACTTGGGTTTTGGCAGTAGCCTTATCAATGGCATCTGGTTTTTATCCTGCTTGGCGTGCAGCGGAATTAGATCCTGTGGTTGCCTTACGAAAGGAATAACGAATGATTATTATTTTATTATCTCTAATTTACTTAAGAAAAATGGTTGTTTATCAACTCAAATCTCAAGAGACTTTTTATAGAAGAATAAACCTCGAATCTTCTCGAATAGTATTAAAAATCCAAAGATTAAAAGAATTAGTGCCTCGATAATTGAATATTTAAAGGAAAAGAATTATCAAGATATTAATATCATTAAAAAGGGAGATGAAATGAAAAAAAACTATTCTAGTTGGTTGCGAATTACTTTTTTGTTGAATTTTTTAATAGGTGCAGTTTTAGGGATTAATTCTATTCTACCCAATGAATTACGACTTGATTATACTCCTTTTGACCCCTGGTATGGTGCAGTACTTTTAACCTTCTCAATAGGATCTTTTTTAGCTTATCGTAATAATTCATGGTACGATGTCAATAGTTTTGTGAGAATTAGTATATTATTTTACGGGCTTAGCTCCCTAGCAACAATTTGGGATTCGCTTTATCATTCGATTGATGGTATATATGCCTTTTATGGACTTTATCACTTTATTTTCTTCGCAGGATTTGCTATTTCCTTTTATATAGAGAATTATGTTATTGAAATTCATAAAAAAGCTGATTTAGATAATATTTAATCCTAATTGCAAAACGCTAGAAGAAATATTGTTTAAAAAAAACAGGAAATATCCCCATATACCATAATCCTTGAGGATTTAGATAATGGTCTTTGTAATGGTTAATGGAAAAGCTATATAACCAATTCCTTCACATCCCACTCTATTCGGTCTTATTCTCTCTTCATAATAGTTTTTACTCTTCGTTAAAATTAAAACACTAAAGAAGAATAAGGATAGGCTTTTATCTACAGATTCACTAAAAATTATTGATTCATATTTTCTCCATTTATGGATGAAAATTAAGAATTTAAAGGTGAAAAAAAATATGAAAAAATTAACTTTTTTACCGTTGGTAGTGAGTATTTTACTATTATTCTCATTTTTTTCAGGTAGTAATGCTACTACACCAGCGAATATTGACCCAGGGGATACTTTCGTCTATAATATCAGTACGTGGGATGTCCCTTGGAAAGAATTGATACCCCCAGAAGAAGCACCATTTGATTTAGAAGCATTTGTTCTTGACCTCTCAGGAAGTACTTTAGGAGTCAAGGTAATGGATACCTATTCGAACGGATATTATTTACTAGATTTTTATGTCATTCTAGGAAAGACTATTGTTATTCCACTACCAGATGATACACCTCAAGAGGTCATAGATATCATTGGACCCCAATTCAACCTAGAGAAAGGTATTGGTATTGGTATTGGATCATTACCAGGAACTGACTTTATCGCAATGCTTGATGAAACAGAGGATGCCGGTGGAGTACCCTTCTATCTTAATCCTACTGAATGGAACCGATATGCAGATGAATTGTCCAATTTATCCAGTTCAGAAGTCACTGTCACAATAACAAATGAAGCAGGTTCAGATTTTAGTGTCAAAATTGATGGAACCACTCCTGATGGAGTAAACATTGTAGTGACAGCTGTATGGTTCCGAGAAGGAGAAAATCCAGGTGTTTTTAAGAGTATAACAGGAACTGTTGATGGAGATATTACTGGTGATGGAATTAGTAATCATCTTGAGTTAGCTCTTACATTCACTGAAAAACAACAGAATCCTCTTCCCCCAGAGATAACGAATTTAAATGATATAGTAGTTAGCTTACCAACAGCTGAAATGACCTATTCTATTACTGGATTTTCTACCGCAACAAATGATCAGATTGATGATGCTCTAACTTATGCTCAAGATTTCATCAATGACCTTAACGGAGTGAATGTTTTAAAATATGATGTTGAAGCTACTACAGGATGTTACTATAGAACAAGGATAGAAGTTTATGATCCTGAGCAAGCACAACTTGTGGAAACAGTAAGCGAACTTTGGTGGAATGGATTCACAGGTTTTCCAGTATACGAAGATACCTATTCTATTACCCCCTACGATGCTTGGAGTCCAAGTGTAGCACTTATTCCGTTAGGAGCCCCAGGCATTACTCCTGATTGGGATATGTGGTCAGCCTCGACACATTCTATTTCTGGAATCGTAGAGATTTTAGAGAAAAGTCTTGAGTCATTCTTTACAGAAGAAAATGTTACAGATCTAGGTATTGACCTTAATAATTACGATATACTGTATCAGCTACGGGAAAGTGGAAATATAATGTTCTTTTATTCTGAAGGAAAACTTGACATAGAATTCCACGCCAATCAAATGCAAGAAATGCCCCCAGAACTTCAATCAACTTCAAAGCTATCACTTACTATAGATACTAATAGCTGGATTGCATATACAAAGGAAGGTTTATTAGCTGGTGCAGGAGAGGATATTGTAGCTGCTTTAACTGTCACAGATATACCATTCGATGGAAGTACACCAGAAACAGGATCAGTCAATCTTGAAATACAACTTGAGGCACGATCAGATAGAGTTAGTAGTATTCCAGACCCAGTAAAAGCCAGTCCTTTTGGAGAGGAGAGTCCTGG
>JAEOUE010000336.1 GCA_016839515.1 Candidatus Hodarchaeum mangrovi | reverse complement strand
TGTATCATCATAGTATTGCCCATCATACCCACCAAACATGATTCCAAGGTCATGAGTAGAGTCATAGACCATAGAATGATGCGATCTCTCGCTTGGAAATGGAGTAATATCGGTCCAAAAATTATAAGGTTCAAGTTTTAAATAACCTTCATTATCTAATATTAAATGTTCCCTTACCCCTTCGAGAAACTCATTCTTTTCTTCTAAAATAGTTCCAGATGGTTTAATATCGGCATCTAGACCTATTCTATCTACATATGGCTTGTAATTGGACGGTATAATGTCATAGGACAGAACTGGAAACGTAATCGAAATTAAAAAAATAAAGATAAGATACGCTCTTAGGCTTTTTCTGATAATTTTTAACCCCTTTTAATTGGAATTCTAAACTGTATAATTAATATTTAAATTATTCATCAATATAAAGTTATTATTAGGGGATTGTAAAGTTGGTATTTAGCTCCCAAAAATCAGTGCAAAATCTCTTTTTCTCTTACTAAAATTTCATAAAAAGCGAATTTCTTTGTTGAAGAAAATTTTAAAAATAATCATTTTTATAATATTACTGACGGAAATGTAAAAAAAAGAAAACTTTTTATATGATGATGAGTGTAGTTTCGCATCTCATATCCGGCGGAGGTGGTTTTCAACTTAAGATAAGTTGAAATAATCTAATTATTAAATTTGAATTGGATCAATCCTTTCTATTAGCTTTATTTTATCAAAATCTGAATCATGAGAATATATCTCTTGGATCTTATTTTCTAATAGACTTGCTGCGATTAAGGAATCCCTCCCTCCAGTTCTGTACTTTTCAGCGATCTCAAAGGCAAACAAAATTGAGGATGTTGATATGTCTAATACATTGATATTTTTCGAATCTATGATTGCAATTAATCGTTTTTTAACCTCAATTTCTTTATATTTAAATGATTTAACTAATGCGTGGAAACATTCCATAAATACAATTGAAGGAATGCTTACTAGTTCATTTCCATTTACTATATTTATTAAAAGATCCTTACAAGGTAAATGTTCAGGAAGATCTTTATTCAATGCATACACAAGAATATTCGAATCAATCCCCCTCATGATTTCCACATACTCTTACTTGCCTTTATTACGTCTATATCTTTTAAACCATCTGATAATGGAGTTTCTAAAATCTCGAGAATCTTATCCTTATTAGCCATCTTTTTTCTAAGATCATGACAAAAAATAATATAATCCCCAATTTTCATATTGAGATTATCTGCTTCTCTTTTGATCTCCCACCACTTCTCTTTTAACTCATCATCTATTACAATATTAGTTCTCATATATGTAAGTATGTATTACATACTTTTAAGCTTTACTAAGCTCTTTCTTCTAAAGACCTCTAAAGACCAAATTTTTTCAATATTATTAGCAGGGGGCACCAGGGGGGATGGAGGTAAATAACTGTGTTTAAATATCTTTCAAATCTTATTCATGGAATACCAACAAATTCAATAGGTGATAAATTTGATCATATTAAAGCTATTCAAATTGATCTTACTAATGATGTTACAGACCAAAACATCATAGTTAAATGCAACAAATATGAGCGGCCAGATCTAATGTTATACATAGTTGGGACTAACTGGTATCCTTATGATCTTACAAAACCGCTCCCAAATGATAATTCTATACTCTACCCTGAAAATACAAAAGTAATAAGTCATGAACTTCTAGCAGATTTTATTGGGTTACAAGGAGAAGAGAGAGAGCGATATGAAAGGATTATTAACTTAAACTACGATGAGGATATTGATTCATTGAAAAAACTTCATAATGAAAATAAAATTGATTGGTATAATAAAGCAAATTTAAGAGAAGAACTTAAGCAAAAGGGATTAATAAGAAGGTTCGACAATGAATATTTCAAGATACCATATAAAGCTAAAAAAGTTCAAAAATCGCTGTTTTAATCAATAAGCTAATCCTTTAAAGAAGTGAACTGTAGTAAACATGTGTCTACCTCCCGTTCGAAGGTAATCCATAGCTTGTTCAATTCCCTCGATAGTTAAATCAAACATCGGTATAATGCTCGAAATTATCTTTCGGGTCCAAGGTGCCCATTCCGGACGTATAAGTTCTGGGTTAAGCCATACAATATTTCCCTTAAAATGATTTTCAAGTTCCCTAATATAATAGATACCGGGAAGTTCATTGCGCTCATAATAGTATATCGAACCAAATTTCTCAGATAATTCCCAGCTCGCCATTGCGGCATCTCCCGTCACTACAACCTTGTATTTGTTATCATACTTCTTGAGAAACTCACCAAATTCAATACCCTCTTCCGGGTTTCTTCTTGCGTTATTATACATTGTCTGGTAAATACAATTGTGAAAATAGTAATACTTAAAGTCCTTCCAGTGTGACATGTTGTTCGCGGCAGAAAATAGGAGATTTACAAGGTGCGCGTATGGTGTCATGCTTCCACCGACATCCATTAGTAATACTAATTTCACGTCATTCTTTCTGCGTTTATCAAATACTAAATCTATGTCTCCGCAATTCTTAGCGGTTTTATCGATGGTTTTATCGAGGTCGAGCT
>JAEOUE010000169.1 GCA_016839515.1 Candidatus Hodarchaeum mangrovi | reverse complement strand
TCAACAAGAATCCCGCTTTGGGAAACAACCGCGAGAGCAATTATTAATCCAATCATGGTAGGGAAAATTAATTTTCGATTACTTACTAAAAGTTCATAACTCAAGAAAAAAAGATCACTGATCTTAGTAATTATGAGTGGTAGAGGCATTTATATCACTTTAAACAAACAAACCTTTAATAATTCACAAGAGATTCGAACAAAACCAAATCCCCATAGATATTTGTGTTGTAGTTCGTCTTAAATGGTTTCAGAAGTAGGAAGTTAATCTCTTGATTACTGGCTTGGTTACCCCAAGTATTAGAATGAAAGATACATTATTGCCCCTATGCCACAGAATATGGTTCCTGAAAGCTGCATCACCCAAAACCACGCGAGTTCTGGAGTAGGGTCTTCAGTTTCAGCAATCAAGTAATTTGATCCCCAATTATCAATTCTTTTCCCAATAGCAATTCGGTGTTCTGTTGTTACATATAATATAGCTGTTCGTTCCCCAAATAAAAAACCTGCAATGTAAATTGGTTCAAGTCCTGAAAATAAGTCAATAACATAATGGACTGCTATCGCTGTTGTGAGAAGGTTTAATTCAGGGTATAAATTAAAAGGAATTATTACCCAAAGAAACAACACAATCGCGTAATCATGCGATATCTTCCGAGCGGTATTTTGTGGACATTTTAATCGAATAAGCATCAATTCAAGGAAATCAGGAATTTGACTTCCGAATATTACGATTAAAATCCAAATGGGAGTAAATTCAAGGTCAAAAACCGCAAACCAGATAAAAATTGTGCCGAACACCCATTCTGTATGTTTTAATGCTTCTATTCTAGATCCACTCCTTAACCAAAATACATTAAGATTCCCCCAATTAAAAACCATGACCCAATTATGGTTAGAAACCAGAACCAAGATAGTTCATTTCCAATATTTTCGGAGCCTAAAAATGATCCTTTAATTATATCACGAATAAATCCCCCTATTTTTATTGATTGTTCTTTAGTGATCAAGCGAATCCCTCCACGATGAGTAAGCGGTGAAAAAATATAGATATAGTCTCGTCCTGCTAAAACATCCTCAAAAATATGAAGGATACTACCAAATGTTAGGTATCCGATAATTGGTACAATAATACTCAATAATATTAATAATCCTAAGAAATAAACTGTATGAGATAATTCTCTATGTCCTTCAGAGAATCGCTTTCCACGGAAGATGAACCAATCAAAAAGGTCGGGAAATACTGAACCAATACCTAGAAGAAAAAATCCAAGTGCGGTTACTTCTATGTTCCAGATTGAAGCACAAATCAAGCCAATCCCGAGAGTCCATTCTAAATGAGCAATTTGTTCCACTGATTGTTTAATCTCCGTTTATTAGATTTGATAAGCGATTAAAATTCTTTTTTTTTTCTTTTATAAGATGAGGGGTATAAATTTTATTTAATTTGTTCAAGTATTCTTATCAACCAAATTTGTAACGCCATAATTGGTGAAAAAAACAGTTTTTTTAATAATATTAATCTATTTTCCATCAAAGTAAGAAAAATATTCATGCCATAAGCAGAATATAATGGAATTGAGAAGTTTTTTCTCAATAAATTAAAAATGAATTAATTTTTCCTTTTAATATTTCAGGTAACGACTGATGAAGAAGAAAACGGTTGTATTAAGAAATAAATGTTCACCTGATACCTGTAATTACCGTTGCATTAACCTTTGTCCAGTAAATATGACTGGTAAGAAAAACAATCCCCAAATCGTTCCCAAAGCAATAAAACTTCGTGGAGATTCCTTGTTCCCACAAATAGTAGAAAAACACTGTATCAATTGTGGTGTCTGTGTTAATGCCTGTTTTAAACGGGCAATAAGTGTAGTTAATATTCCAGGAGAGGTAGAAACATGGAGTCCAGTTCATGAGTATGTTGACTCTGAGTTCCGACTCTATGGTCTCCCCCTTCTAAACAAAGGCTTAGTGACTGGAATCGTTGGAGAAAACGGAATTGGAAAGTCTACACTCTTAAATATTCTTGCAGGAGACATCAAACCTAATGGCGGATTTTCGACCCCTGATTCCTTTGACAAATTTCTTAATTCATTGACAACTCCTGGAATGGCAAGATTCTTGGACGATGTTTCGCAAGGAACCATTAAAGTCTCTATCAAGGAACAGAATCTAGATCAAATGAAACATAAAGCTATTACGGTTGAGGAGCTTTATGCAAATATTGAAACTGAAGACACTGAAGTCATGGATATTTTAGAGGTGAGAAATCTACTCGGTAAGAGATTAAATCAGACGAGTGGAGGGGAATTACAGAGAATTGCGATAACCTATGCCCTTATACAACCAGCTGATGTATATTTATTAGACGAACCTGCTACATACCTTGATGTGAAACAACGACTAGCTCTAGCTAGAATTTTTAACTTAAAACAAAGAGCAGGGCGTTATGTTCTTGTTGTTGAACACGATTTATCAGTTTTAGATTACTGGTCTAATCTTATCCACATCTTATGGGGAGAACCTCATGTTTATGGAGTCGTTTCACGCTCTCTTTCTGTTAAAAAAGGATTAAATTCGTTTTTAACTGGATGGTTAAAGGATGAAAATATTCATTTCCGACCACGAGTAATTTCATTTAAAAGAACAGCAAAAGAAAGAGCAATTAAGCTAGGACCAGCAATTTCTTGGCCATCAATGTCAGTAAGATTAGGGGATTTTAGTCTCGATATCAGAGAAGGAAGTATCTTTTTAGGAGAAATTATGGTGGCTGTGGGAGAAAATGGATTAGGAAAAACAACTTTTGCTAATTTAATCTCTGGTAAAATTCCAAATGTTGCCAAAATTCCTGCGGTTATTAGTTACAAACCTCAGTTGATTTCCAAGAATTATGACCTTAATGTTTCAGAATTTCTACAACAAACTACTGGAAAATATTTAAATACAAAATACTGGCAATTACAACTGTTAAATCCTCTTGGGATCACTCATTTTCTCAAACGTAACATGCAGGATCTTTCTGGAGGGGAAAACCAGCGGGTCTTTATTGCAGCATGTTTAGCTCGTGAAGCAGATTTATTCATCCTAGATGAACCTTCTGCATTCCTAGATGCCCTTGAAAGAACAAAAATTGCTAGTGTTATTAGAAACCAGATTAAACGTAATCCAGCTAGTGCTGTAATATCCATTGAGCATGATATTCAACTTGCTGATTTTACTGGAGATCGAATTATGCTTTTCAATGGGATCCCAGCTAAGCATGGTTATGTTTCTGGACCTTTAGCAAAACGTGAAGGAATGAATGCTTTTCTTAAGAGCCTAGATATAACTTTTCGACGAGACACAGAAACTGGACGGGCAAGAATTAATAAGGCAGATTCTCAAATGGACAAAACTCAAAAAGAAATTGGAGAATTTTACTATTCAACATTAAAATAATTAACTTATGTAAATAAATTAATTATCCAAGTGTATATCTCTACTGGAAATGGTAGACATAATACTGTTAAAACCAATCCTAAGATTGTTATAAGTTTTCTAGAATTACTCACTGAGGATATGTCATCAAGGGGACCTGGATGGCCTGTCTGTGAGTACATAAGGAGTAGTAGAATGGCAAAGAACCAGAATCCTAAGATTGTTAAAACTCCTGCACTAATATAAGTTACTACCCGATGATTTTTTTCCGAAGTTAGACTACGTGCAATATGTCCTCCATCTGTTTGTCCCATCGGTATTAAATTTAACCCAGTAAGTAATAATCCAATATAACCCGCGAGTGCAAGAGGATGGAGTATAATTTCAGATTCATAAAAGGTATTAGGGAATATTAAAAATGCTAATAGCTCGAATAGAGGTATTCTATATCGCGTAGGACTATTAAACTGGAGAAAATTTGTGAAAAAGATATCTTCTCCTATTTTTGGAAGATTTGAGACTGTAAAAGATAGAAATAGACCCCAAATAGTAAAAATCAATGCCACTACGAATCCAAAAATAGGTCCTGATAACCCTACATCAAATAGCGCATTTTTGGATTTACTTGGGGATTTCTGAGTAATAAACGCTCCAAAAGTTCCAAAACTAAAAGGATTGGGGATAAAATATGGCCAACTGGCATTGATCCCATGAAGGCGTGAAGCTACAAGATGTCCTAATTCATGAATTCCTACTATACCCATGATTCCTATTAAATAAAGCCCAATAGTGACAATGAGATCTAATCCTGGTTCAATTTGTCTTAAAGTCCTCCAAATATTTATTCCTGAGAATATTACTGAAAGTACCGTAAAAGCGAAAAGAACTGCCGGAGTCTTTAGATTTTGTTTTGTATCTAGCATTCGTTCATTCATTGGTAAAATAAAAAGCAAACCTCTTGATTCCTGTGTCGGATGAGCTCGAAGGAACGGAATAAAACCAAGAGATTTCAGTTTGGATGTAATAAACTGCATATTGCTAGAAAGATCACTTCTGCGAAGGATTTCATAGGTTGGCAGAACTAAAGTTTGTGAAGTGTTTCCTGTTCGAGGAGATCTATAAGAAAATGAGGTAACAGTGAACGATTGGTTAACTAATTCATCTATCTGAGGAAAAATTAAATTAAATGTATTATTTATCATATACTTATCAAGTTTAAACGTGCTAGTAATCTCTCAAAAACCCTTTGATACGATCACCTGAAATTTATTGTAGATAATAAAACTTCAACATTATAAGGATTTAGGATAAAACGATTCAAGAATTTTGTTTCTACCTAAAATTTTTCCTTTTTAAATGGCGTTTTACGTCTAATTTTATAATCTTTTAGAATTTTCACCGCTATTTGGAAAAAAAATCTGAAAGATCTTTGAAATCTGTAAAGAAGAATAATAATTCCTCATGCTAAAGGTTTTGATAATACTACAGTGGTTGGATATGGAATATCTATACCTTCGGATTTGTATCGTTTATAGAGGAGTTTGATAAATTCATGACGGATTTTAGCCCTATCTTTTAACTTTTTAGAATAGATATTCACATTAAAATCAATAGATGAAGGAGAAAATGTATGGTATCGGATATAAGGTAGAGTAGTAGGTTTTTCTCCTTGTACTTGCTCTATTACTTGTATAGCTACTTCAACGGTTACTTGTTCTACATGTTCCAAATCACTTTCATAACCTACTCCTAAAGGAATGGTGATTTGAATTTCTTTTGAGGATATTCCAAAATTCGTAACCGAGGCTGTGGCAAGTCGAATATTCGGGATAATAATATCATATTTAGCAGGAGGTCGAATTATTGTATGTCTCCAATTCATATCAACGATATATCCTTCTTCACCTGTATCAAGTCTTATAAAATCACCTACAGAAAATTCCTTAGCTGCAATAATATATATTCCAGAGAAAAAATTCGATAGGGTAGGTTGTAAAGCCAAAGCGACTGTCAATCCTCCAACACCTAACAATGTAAGCAATGGAGTTATGTCGATACCCAATGACTGAATAATAATTAAAAATCCTAGTAAAAGAAAGATTAAATTTATTATATTAGTAACTAGAGTGGTACTAGCTAAAGCTCCTTCTGTTTTTTCCGAATAATGAGTGATAAAGCCATTAGTCATTTTAGCAAGAATCATTAGGAATGTTAAAATAAAAATCAAGAAAAATCCTCTTGCCAATAGATCAAGAAATGTTAAATCAATATTTAAGACATCGGTAGGAATACTTACAATTGCCAGATAAGAACCTAGTAAGAAAAACCAGAAAAAAGGGATTCCTCTTAAAGAATTGGAAATTATTATGAATCCTTTCCATTTTACCCTTGAAAGTGATCTTCTAAACCTCGTGAAAATAATTAATTCGATTAATAGTCCTAGAAGGATACCTCCAAGGAAATAAAATACAGGGGTGATCCAACTATCAACACTTTGCACTAGCATGTTATAATCTCTCCTTCAAAACAAATCAATTTTTTTAATAATTGATATTTAATTCCCCTGCATTTGTTGAGTATTTAAACGAATTGATGCTTTTTTGCTTTACAGAGAAAATCCTTGAGAGATAGAAAATTTGTGCTTTTTCCTAGAAAATTCCTTCTTAAGAGGTAAAAATACTGTGAAATAGACTAACCTTCAGTTATGCTTTGTAATTGAGAGCAAAACGCAAGAACTTTATTATATAATGATGGAACTGGTTCATTATGTTCACGTAATCGTTCTTTAGGGAATCCAAAGAATATTGACAGTCCATTATCTAATATTCGTATCATAAAGACTCTTCTCGCTGATTCCATGAGAATAGATGTTGATTCTTGATACTCTGAATTTGATAACCGGTTCATAAGTGCATCAAATACTTCTTTGATTTCAGCTAACGATATATGATCAAATCTATCTATATTTTCGATTTTAGTTAAAGGAGCTCCTTCTCTTGTATATATTTGAGCCATATCAGCATAATTATGTCTGATAAATGTTTCTAGTAAGGGCCGGAGAGTTTTCTTTGCTCCACTTGCTTCTGCATAAACATCTCCCATAGCACTAAAAATAGAATCATTAAATACTGTAGTTTCATAATACTTTAAGGTTTGAGTTACTCCTGCTGCAAGATATTCATAAATGGTTTGTTTAACCTCATCTCTAAGATTCTTGGGTACACGATCGGTTTTATGTTGAAATATGAAAATCGATGCTTCAGGACTAAATTGGTTAATTTTTTTCAAACTTAAATCAAGATAATATTTTGCACGTTGAATTTCAGGGATATTTAGCGAATCAATTACAAAGACTAAAACTTTTACTCCGCTAAAGATAAATTCTGATAGTTCGCCTGTAAATCGATCAAGAAAAGCAGTTTGTCCGCCTAAATCGAAGATCGTAATCTCTGTTCCAGCAACAACTTTTTGTTTTCTTTCATAGTCAATTGTTGGATTATAATTTGTTTCCTTGGATAGTATTTTTCCTTCTGTAACAGCTCGTATAATAGTTGTTTTTCCTGATTCTGCTAATCCAAGGATTAGGACTTTACTGGCTTTCTTTCGTGTAAGGTATGACATTTAGGGTAATCTCCGATCATTCACTGATTTCGCGCAATATTCCAATCTTTTCAATAATCATTTCCCTTTCTAAGGGGTCTAACACGTTACGAATAGTGAATTCATTTTTAAATCTGTTTGAATTTAAATTAGATGCACTCCGTCCTGCTATAAACATTAAACGCTGTGATACGTTTTCTTTTAATTTTATAACCAATAATCTCTTTAAAATCGTATTCGCTATAATTAAAACCGAATTGTCCATGATTTCATCGTTTGGTTGTAATGGAAGGGGATCCCCTACATCATTGATTGTATAGTATTCCAGTCCTCCTCGTTCAGCCAAAACTTGAGGCTGATATTCCATAGATGGTATGGTTCCATTTGATAACTCTTCGCATAAATTTTTCATTCGATTAAAGATTGTTTGCATTTTTCCTGGGTCAATTAAGTCATCTTCTTCCTTTAGAACTTTTGATTCTCGTTGGAGAGTTTTTTCAATTTGTGAATGCATAGAAAATACTTGTTCTCGATTCTTTGATTCAAAAATCAGCCAAATAGTTTATTCACGTCCATGTTGAATAATTCGGGCATCTTTTGTAGTTTTTGGAATAACTGTGAAAGACATTGCCAATGCTTCGTAATCAGGAGTATCAGGTACTGGAATAGATCCATGTAGTCTATAATGTTGTTTTTCAGCAACCGTGCCTGCACCCATTGAAAGAATAGTCATCCCAATCACACTTAATTTGACCGTAGTATCTTCTGACAATGAAGATAAATTCAAAAGAGGGTAGGGGCCCATATCAGTCATGGTAGTGCAGATAAGACCCGTTATCATCTAGATTCAAATCTCCAAGTACTAAGTATAATTCCTTTTATATAAACCTATAATTTCGAACTTAAGGATTTCACTAATTCACTACATTTTCGCTCTATTGTGGCAAAAGATTCCTTATTTAGTTTAAAATTTGTTTCCCTTCCAAGTAAAATCAGTTTAATTCTATTTGTAACTAACTGAGTGATCATAAGAAAATCCTCGACCCGTACAATGTTAATTTTTGATCCTTGAGATACCTCAAAAGCCCCTTCTTGAGCAAGAACACGGATAATCTGTGGGCCTACTTTTTCTTCCCAGCTTTGATTTTTACCTTTGGCTAAAATGACCTTGTTATTATCAGTCAATATGTATGCCCCTGCAAATCCATAATCGGTCATTTTTTCAGTCAAAATGGATTGAATTGCTTTCTGTTGAGAATTATTTAAAGTAATTGTTTGCTGATTCTTTTCTTTTTCCTTTTGAAGGCTAAAATCTACCCCTCTACTTATTATTTGGCTAATTATCATGTTTGTTAACCGTTGTTCATCAGGACCTTTCAGAGAAACAACATATGCTGAAATATCTTGAGGAATAATTTGTTGTAAACGTGCAGAAACATTTCTTAAAATATTATTTCGTTCTATATCATTTGGAATAAGATGACCTCGGTTTAGCAGCAGAATAACTTTAAATGATTTATTGTAAGACTCAATCTGGGTAATGACTTCTTTAAAGTCATTGACCGTTTCATCTAATCGTTGATAGGTAATATCGTGAACATATATTAGCGTATGTATTCGTTTAAGTATTCTCTCTCTGATTGGGGCTAAAAGATCATTTAAATAAGATGTATCAGATTTTTTAAAGGTTTTAAAAAGCCAATCAAAATAAATTATAATATCCTCGACTTTTTGATTTGATTCACTTTTACTGAATTTTGTAATTTGATTAAACAAAAGGTCTTTCCCTGAATGAGATAATCCTGCAAGAACTAGAAGGTTCTGGTACAAAATGAAGCCTGCCTTATGTGGATTGTTGAATCATACTTTCTAATTGTTTAGCCAGTAATCGTACATCCTCCTCAATATCTGAAATATTTTTAGTTTCTAAGGTTGATTTTGCATCAGTTGAAATAAGAATGATTAATAATTGTGGTAAACTTTCAAGTCTAGATCGATAGATTAATACCGAGCCAAAGCGTTGAAGTTCTGATCTGGAATTTGCGACTAATTGGAGATCGTTTGTTCGTGTCATTAGATTTAAGACATGTTGGATCTCATTTATATCTAGATCAGATGCATTTATTCGAAAATCAGGGTCATCTAAAGATATTAACAGGACCTCATCTAGTCTATTCATAAATTTCAAAGTATGGAGGACCTGCTGGATAGGACGCAATCGTAATCGTTTTTTTATTGTTTCTAGATCTTCTTCTTTTTCTATTTCTTCCGCCTCTGGAATAATTTCACTAGCTTCAGCAGTTATCCGTTTAAAAGCCTCATGGATTGAATTGTCATAAATTGAGGTTTGCAAAAATGTTATATTTTTATTTGGTGCAGCATCTTGGAACATCTCCATCAAAAATTCCATTCGTTCTGCTCTCTGAGTAAGATCGGTCATTAAATCCGTTTTATGGAGTAGCACATAGATAGCTGGTTGTACATCAGACATTTCTTCTAGTCGACTAACTCCCTCTACAAATGCTTTTCTTGATGCTGGAAATTTATCTGGGGTGAAAATATCGCATATGAATACCAGAACTGCTACATTACTGAATATAAATGAGCTCATACTGCTTAAGAATCTTTTTAAAAAAACCTCCTGACCCCCAAGATCCATTACAGTAATGGGTTCATCAGCTACTTCTTCAATTTGGCGTTCATAATTTAAAGTAGCTGCATAATCTTTTGTTTCCTCTGGTGCTTTTCCTCCAAAAACTACATCTTTAATCGAAGTTTTCCCTGCTTGTGATAAGCCTAGAAGAATGATTTTGCGAGTTGAAGACTGCTTTAATTGTTTGAGATAGTGGCTCACTGAGGGAACCTCTTATTAAATATTTAAATACTTTAATTTAAGTATTTAAGTGATACTTTTTTAAGATTAGCCAATCATAGCTAGCAATCAAATTGATCATAATCTTTACTATTAACTTTTATAATTCATTTTTTTTATTTTATTAGTTCTACCTTCAATAATAATATTAAAGCCTAATTAACATAATCTAGCAAAATTATTCCGAATTTATTAAAGATAATAATTAAATCTAAACAGAAAAAAGGAAATTTTTTGACTCTACGCGACCTTTTTTTCATTCATTTGCCTTTTGTACTATAAAGGATGATTGTCTGAAAGGTTTTTAAAGGATTAAGCTAAATCCAACCTTAGCAACTCTGAGAAATTCTTGGTTTTAAACATGTTTTTTTCTTTCAAGAAACACTACTGAGGAAAATAAATGGATGGAGAACACATTTAGATTTTTTTAGTTGTTGGATGATTTGCTATTGTTGATCAAAATCTTTTTTTTGGATAATGCTGTATTTGATGATTTTAAATTAAAAGAATGATAACAAAGTTATTTATGTGTTTTCGGTGGCGTGAATGAGCAAACCAGACCTCATGTGTGAAACAACCTGTAAATTTTTTAGATGTAGTGAAAAATATCTTAAGATTACTCAAAAAGGTGACAAAAAACTTTTTCTCTGTAGGATGGTAGAGGGAGACGATTGTGTTGCGTATAAATGTAAATTTGCTTTGTGCTTTCACCGACCCTCAGCACTAGAAATTTCTAGTGGAAGATGTAATCTTAAAGTAAAAGAATATACATCAAAAAAGAGAGCGAAAAAACATCAACAAAGAACAAAATTTGTTGACGATCCTTTAAAATATCGTGCTTACCTGGATAAAAAATTGAAGAAGCAGTATTCCAACAAAGATTTTTTTTAAATAGCTATATGTTAATATTCATGACGCTCTAGAACAATTTCACGTGCTTTAGGTAACGCATCTAGGCGTTTTTGTTTGTGCATATCCATAAAACTAGCGATTATTGAGATCAAGTTTTTTTTATCTTCACCACACATTATTTCGCCATTTAAGCATTTCTGAGCAAGTTCAGTTAATTTTTCATTGTTATTTTCAAAAAAAAATCGATATAAATCAAAAATTCGACAAATATGGGGATTTCCTCCCAATTTTTTCTGTTCTTTAAGAGAAACCCTTCCTCCAGTTAAAACGTTAAAAATTTTAGTATGAAGACCTTCTTGTGTTTCAAATAACGTTAAAGTAGATAAAGGGTTACGTTTTGACATTTTTTCAGATCCATCTAATCCTTCAATTAAACGGTGGTAAATAAAGCTTGGTAATTGAAATTGATATTCATCTTGAATTTGTTTTTTCCTAGCGAGATCACGTGAAAGACGAGCATGAGGAGCCTGATCTGCTCCAATTGGTACAATAGTTGGCATTGGTTCGTATA
>JAEOUE010000168.1 GCA_016839515.1 Candidatus Hodarchaeum mangrovi | reverse complement strand
TAATATCTCTCATATTCCATCTTTTAGGAGTTTGTATCATTTCAGAGTCTACTTCATCTGTTGCAATAGTCATTGAAGGGAAATCGGTCATAAAATTAATTAAAAGGATCTGTGTTGGGAGTAATGGTAAAAAAGGAAGAAATAGGGATGCTAGAGCCATAGAAATCATATTTCCAAAATTCGCACTAATTGTGATTAGAACATATTTCAAACTATTCGCAAATGTTTTTCTGCCTTCATTTATACCATTTAGAAGGACCTCAAGGTTTTTCTCCAAGAGAATTATTTCAGATGCTTCTTTTGCTACATCTACTGCAGAATCCACTGATATACCTACATCAGCTGCATGTAACGCTGAAGCATCATTAATTCCATCTCCCATATAACCAACAACATTTCCCCCTCTTCTTAATGCTAGAATTATTCTTTCCTTTTGGTTTGGTTCAATTTCAGCAAAAATATTAATTTGTCTTGTTTGAAGCGTCAACGCTTCATCACTCATTTTTTGAATCTGATCTCCTGTTAGAAGGCTGGGATATTCTAAACCAACGTTTTTTGCAATTGTTTTAGCGATATATTGATTATCACCCGTAATAATTTTTAGTGTAATCCCTAGAGATTGCAAATCGTGTATTACTTTAGGAACCTCTTCTTTAGGAGGATCAATGAGAAGAAGAAAACCTAAAAAAATAAAATTGGTCTCATCTTCTCGTTTCATTTTATTTAACGTTCCTACATCTTTATACGCAACCCCAATACATCTAAATCCTTGAACACTATATTCTGATAACATTGAATTGATTGATTCTTTAAAATTGGCAATCTCAATTATAGTTCCATCAGATTTTTCAATAAAATTACTTATCTCAATAATTTTTGGAATAGCTCCTTTCGTTATTATCAAATTTGTATTGGTATTTGAGAATAAGATACTAATTCTTTTTCTTATAAAATCATAAGGAATTTCATCTAATTTGATAAATTCATGATCAGAGAGTGCGTATGAAGAGCAAATAGCGTCATCTATGGGATTTTGGAATCCAGTTTGATAAAATGCATTAAGATATGCATAATCTAGGATTTTTTTGTAAGCATTATTTTCAATATTTTTTGTTGAATGAATTTTCATGATTCCTTGTGTGAGAGTTCCAGTTTTGTCGGAACAAAGAATATTCATACTTCCAAAATTTTCAATTGATGAAAGTTTTTTGACAATTACTCTCTCATCAGCCATTTTTTTAGCTCCTCGAGATAGATTAACCATTATTATAGCTGGTAATAATTGAGGAGTAAGACCAACTGCTAATGAAAGCGCGAATAAGAAAGAATCTAAGACTGGACGATTAAGATAAACATTGATACCAAAGATTGTTATTGTAATTAACAATACTATTTCTAACAACACTAATCCAAAATGGCGAATACCTCGCTCAAATTCTGGAATTGGAGGTTTTGATTTTATTCTTGCCGAAATCTTTCCAAATTCTGTTTTTTGACCTGTATGAACGACAATTGCTTTTCCTGTGCCGCTAATTACATGAGTTCCCATGAATAACAAATTTATTCTTTTTGAAAATGAAGTATTTTCATTCAAAATATCAATATTCTTCTCTACAGGAAATGTTTCACCAGTTAGAGATGCTTCATTGACAAATAATTGATTTACTTCTATTAATCTTGAATCAGCAGGAATTATATCACCTGCTGTTAATATTATTATATCGCCAGGAACAACTTGTTCAATAGAAATAGATACTTGATTACCATCACGTATAACAGCGGTTTGTACGTGAATTATTGAAATCAGTTTCTCTATCGCATTAGTAGCCATCCTTTCCTGCCAAAAGCCCAACAAACTACTAACAAGAACTATTAAAGAAATAATAGTTCCATCGACCTGGTCTCCGGTTAAAAAGGCAAGAAATGCTGAAAATAATAAAAGAATGATGATAGGACTTTTAAATTGGTTCAAAAGAGCAGAAAAAGTATTTATCCTCCTACTTGGTTTCAAAATATTGGGTCCATATTCATTTATCCTCTTAATGGCCTCTTCTTGACTTAAACCATTATAATCTGATTTCAGAAGACTGATTAGGTTTTCCACATTTTTAGTCCAATAATTCATCAATTCAAGCATTTTTTTCATTCCCCATGGCTTTATTTCTGGGGTTGGATGATTTTTTCTGGATGTATCCAGACAGAAATTTTAATTTCGCTTCGTTTAATAGGACTTGTTGCCTCAATTGAACATGGTTCGTTAGGTATTATTAGCACGAAATTATCCTTTAAATTTAAAGTAAAATCGATTTTTGTAACAAATGCGATTTTATCTGAAAGTAAAATGAGCTCGTAAGGATTTTTTCCTATTTTCAAGTTTATTAACGGGTTAGGAATTTCTAATTCCTTTGGGTCTTTAAGTAAACAGTAATTGGTTACTTTCTGTTTAGTTGAAATAAATTCTAAATAGATTAATTCGGAATTAGGGTCAATTATATAGGATTTAACAGCTTTGGAATTTGGTTCAATTAAAATCTCTGTTTTTGTAGATTTAAGAATAACATCTGGAAATCGAAGCTCAACTATTCGAAGTGATCCCATCGTTAAATGAAAAGTATCATTAATTACAACAATTTGCTCTTTTTTTGGGTCAAATATAGGTAATAAAGGTGCATACGCTCGTTTTACAAACCAATAAGAAATTTTGGGGAAATTATAATAATCTATAAGGGACCAACAAATTGTTGGCCAAGGTTCATTATATTGCCAGATCAAGCATCCTCCAATATTCCATTTCCGCGATCTCCATGTATCGATTGCAAATTTCATTGCAGAGGCTTGAGCTATCTGTGAGTACAATATCCATTCTTTAATATCAGATGGTTTCCCAAATTTCCTCAGATTGATATCTAACTTATTCAAATCACAATTGTGAAACTCCCATATTTCATTTGGCTTTTTTTTAGTTTCTTCAGAAAAAATTTTTTCTATTGTCTGCTCAGAGGGTAAACTTTGAATTCCATATTCTGTTATAAATTTTCCCTGCTCGTTATAATAATGCTCATACTCTGGAGGAACAAATCTGTCTTGTCCTACTCCATGCCAAACTTCCCAGTTATGTCTATTGCCTTCGTTTGGAGAATTGGGATCTATTTCATAATTTGTCTCAGCAGAGGGACTCCATGGACTTGTTCGCCAATAGGGTCGGCTCGGATCTAAGTCAGAACACGCTTGTGCTTTGATTTTATGTAGTTTTACCCCAATTTGCCTTAATTCCCTATAACTAGGAGTTAAATGTTGGAAATCTATCCATTCATTCTCATTATTCCCATTCCATAGAATAATTGAGGGATGATTTCGTAGACGTTGAATAACCTCTCTAATTTCACCATTTACATTTATTAGAAAATCTTCTGTTTCGGGATAAATAGAACAGGCAAAATTAAAATCATGCCAAAGCATTAAACCAAGTTCATCACAGAGGTCGTAAAAATTGTCTTTTTCGACTACTCCACCCCCCCATATTCGTAACATATTGAAATTACCATCTTTTGCAAGATTTAATAATGTTTGGTATTTTTTATCTTCGCTAAAATTCTGTAGTATATCAGTTGGTACCCAATTTGCACCTCGAGCCCATATCCGTTTTCCATTGACTTTAAAATAAAAAACTGATTTAGATCCTTCTTCTAAAACTAATTCTATGGTTCTGATCCCAAATTTGCTACTCTTTATCGTATTTGTGGTTTTCTCCCTGATCATAATGGAATAAGTATTCGGGCTTCCATATCCGTTGGGCCACCATATTTCAGGATTTTTCACGATTATTTGCGTTTTAGTAGTATTTTTTCCTATTTGAAGCTCCTGTATCAACTCTTTTGTTATACTATTATCTTTAAAGAAAATTCCAATTGAGTATAGAGCATTAAAGGGAGATTGAGACCTACATGTCCATTCTATCTCAATTTGAGCTTCTGTGGAGGTTAAATTAGAAGTATAGATAAAAATATCTTCAATATTGAATTTCACTTCCTCTTCGATATTTACTCTACCGATTCCTAGTAATAAGGCCCGAGTACTAAAATCCCAACCATAATTATATGCAGGACGACGAACGAAAACTCTATCTATCGGGTTTATTTGGGGAATATCAGATTCTTGATCAACATAATTCATATGGGGATATAGGATCAAAATGAGAACGTTTGAGTCTTTGAGGATAGTTTTTTCTAATAAAATTTCTTTTCGTTGGAAAGCGTTGTTTGAGGAACCAATCAAATTTCCATTTAGATAAATATCTGCTGTTGTATCAATCCATTCAAATTTTAGGATGTAATTCTTAAACTCATCTAATGGTGGAAGGTCGGAGATTAATAAGAGGGTTTTTTGTTCAAATACGTCAAAAAATTTCATATTTTTTTCATAAAAAGGATTTAATTTTTCTATTGAAGCCAAGTTTGATTGTAACGTCCCAGGAACTTTAAATGGTTTGAAATTCAACGATAATTTAGTAATATCATTTTTTGATCTAATATTTGAAACTCTGGTTTGTATTTCATCCAATTCTGAAGGATCAACCAAGGTAAATTGAAAATTATCTAACAAAATTGGGTTTATCATGGGTGGAGATTAAAATCAGAATGAGTTTTTAAATTACCTGATTTTACAAATTATTAAGAATTAAATCTTATGTATTCTCTGAAGAATTGATAGGTCTATCATAATCACTCTTTTTAAGGAAGCTAGAGCAATTGTCTTTTTTAAGAAAAAGAAAGAAAGCCTCAAATCAACTAGTAGTAGACAAAAATGAATTTTATCGTTTAAAACCAGTTATTAGCCCTTTTGTAGAACAGAAGAAAAGAACAGAGGATTCATTACTTCTGAAGCTCAACATTTCAGAGTTGAAAAAAAGAAGTAAAATACGAAGATATATACCCACACCTGATTACAAAAGGATCCAGCTTGATAAATTAGGAATGGATGTTTTTTTGTTATGTGATGGTAAGAACCGTGTTAAGGATATCATTCAGATTTTTCAAGAGAAATATAAACTAACACAGACTGAAACCGAGTTATCTGTCCAAAAATTTTTGATGAATTTAACTGAGAGACATTTAATCGGATTTCTTGTTCCTGAAGAGATTGCTGGACAAAGAAAATTATCAGGAGTCTCTATTGAAAAAGTTATTCTAGATTTCTGAAGCTAGATAATTCAAACTCCTTTCTTGATTCCGAGTTTAATTTACTAAAAAATAGAAACTAATTAACCATGATAGCTAATTTAGTAATATTTTCTATAGTTTCCCTTTTTTTAGATGAAGGAGGAGTTTTAGATATAAAAATTAGACAATAAATGTCGTTTTTATCATAATTATGCCATAGATATATTTCAAAGTACATTCCTCTCTTCGGAATTTTCGATTCTACATGATACGAACTCTTCCAAATATTCTCTTTTTTCTTATAATGCAACTTAGAAAATTCCCCAACCTGAAAATTACGCGGGATTTTAGGAAGGTCCTTCTTATAATTATCCTTAAACCATTCTGGCAGATTACTCTCATCTTTTATTTTTTGATTAGCTAAACCAATTCTGTATGTCAAAAGAGATAAATTTTTTCCTTTAAATTCTAGAAAAGTTAATCCTATAAGAAATACCTTTTTTTGTAGGTACATTTCATATACAGGTGTTGAAATTTGAAGGTTGGGTGCTGACCATATTATAAAGTCAGTATCAAAATGACATTTTAGTTTTGAAATTAATTCTATTAATTGTTGTTTCATTTCTGGTTTTTCATCAATAGAAAATTGGGTTGTACAAATTAAAATTCGATTTGATTCAGGACAAATCCAAGAAAAAATATACCCTAATATTTGTTCTTTTTTTAATTCCCAGTAAATATATTCTGTATTATGTTCATTGACTTTCATTGAAGCTTCTTTTTTAATTGTGATTTTCCGATTACTTTTTTTGAGTGATTTATAATAATCTGCAAGGACTGAACTGACTTTTGGTGGTTTTTTATCAATCTTAGAAAAGGATATTTCTAGTCTTTTTTGATATGAGTCACGAAAACCAAAATAACCTGTTTCATGTTTTTTTGATTTCTTTTGATCCTTTTGAAACACCAATTCCCAATTTTCTGGAACATTGATAAGAATATGTTCCCAACCTACTGCTTTAAAATTCATATAAGTCCACCAGATACCTTAGAAGAATTTAAATTTAATCCTTTAAAAATTCCTTTAAGGTAGGTAATCTTTCTAGATGAAAGCTTTAATCTTTGAAAAGCCCTTTAAAATTGAATTAGAAGAAATTCAGAACCCTTCTATTAATAATAACGAAATTTTAGTTGAAGTTGCCTATTGTGGAGTATGTGGGACTGATTTACATATCTATGAGGGACAAGTTCCATTTGTAAAATACCCTCTTGTTCCAGGCCATGAGCTTTCAGGAAAAATTATCCAAATCGGTTCAGAAGTAAAAAATTATCTTGTAGGAGATCGTGTAGCGCTTAATCCAAATCTTTCTTGCCTTAATTATAATATCAAACCTTCTCAATATTGTTATTATTGCAAGAAAAAGCGTCCTCATTTTTGTTTAAACTGGAAAGCATTAGGAGTAACAGAACCTGGAGGATTTGCAGAATTAATCAAAAGTCCTGCAAGTGCAGCTATTAAAATTCCTTCAAAAGTCACGTTAAAAGAAGCACTTTTCATGGAACCTATTGCGTGTTGTCTTCATGGATTAAATAATCTGAAAAATTCCATTGTCGAGACTGCAGCTGTTATTGGTGCAGGTCCAATTGGATTGATGATGATTTCACTGATAAAATATCTTTTCAAGTCTGAGCTTTTTGTTTTTGAACCAATAGAATTACGAAGAGAGCTTGCAATAAAGTTTGGAGCTGATCAAGTTGTTAATCCAATGGAATTTTCAATGATTGATTTTATTTCCAAACAAACTGCTAATAATGGAGTAGATTTGTCAGTTGAAGCTGTTGGAAGCGCACAAACTTCGATAGGGTCAATCAAAATTTTAAATCGCGGGGGTCAAGCATTACTCTTTGGAGTTGCAAATCCTAGTACTGAGATTCCATTAGATATTTTTAAGGTATATGAAAACGAATTACACATTTTTGGTAGTTTCACTAATCCCTATGAAAACCAGAATGCAATGGATATTCTTCAGAAAAATGTGATTGACATAAACTCTTTAATAACGAAGCAATATACCTTAGATGAGTTAAAAAATATGTTTTCTTTGATGAAAGCAGGTTCTTCTAATGATATAAAAACGATTGTTAAGTATTAAGCTTAAAATAACATCTTAGAATTATTGAGTGGTTTAATTATGTCAGATGATCCAAAAATTGTTACACTTGGAGCAGGGAGCGCAGGGTTTAATCTTGTTACTTTAGGTGACATCTTAAAAAATAAGAATTTTGACAATGGAACCCTTTGTATGGTAGATATCGATGAAAATAAGCTTAAAATGGTTTATTCGCTTGCTAAGCGTATAAAAAATGAGTTTGGGTCAAAAATGGAACTCGTGTCGACAACTGATAGATGCGAGGTTTTACATGATGCGGATTATATTATTTTGATCATTGGGGTTAATCGGGACGATACTTGGAGTCAGGATTACGAACTAGGAAAAAAATTCGATATTTATCATTATGCTGAGAATGGAGGACCTGGATCATTTGGTCACACAGCTAGAAACATTGCTGTTCTAATACCTGTTTTTAATGACATTCAAGATTTAGCTTCAGATAGTTGGATAATAAATTTTACCAACCCACTTCCTAGAATCCATTATGCTATAAATGAACTCACGAATCTGAAATGTATTAGTTTTTGTCATCAATTTTGGCATGGTCATTATATATTGGGCCGGATTATGCTTCCTGACCTACAAAAAAGGATAAGAAATAATAAACTTTCAGAATATCAGGAAATTCGAAATGCTTCACTCAATGAATATGAAGTATTAGCAGCTGGATTGAATCATTTCTCATGGATGCTCGATATCAGAAGAAAAGGTACAAATGAGGATATTTACCCTCTAATCTGGGCGAATCTAGATCAAGTACCTAAAAAATTTGAAGCATTGACAATACGAATGCTAAAAACCTTTAAGAAACTACCTGTCGGTGGTGAAACTCATATATCAGAGTATTTACCGTATACAAGTAGAAAAGAGAATTGGGATAAATTTAATCTTTATCCTTTCAATTTTCAAGAAAATAAAGAAAATAAAATAAAAAACATGAAAAAAATTCAGGATATGATCGATTATAAACTTCCACTTAGTCACTTACATTCTGATGTCGCTGAAAGAATTGCAACAATCATAGATTCAATAGAAACAAATACAAATGTCTATGAACCTGCTTTAAATATTGAAAATAATGGATGTATAACAAATCTACCTTCTGATGCAATAGTGGAAGTTCCTTGTCTTTTAAACAGATATGGTGCTTCTGGAGTAAAAATTGGTTCTCTACCAGAATCAATTGCAGCAATTTGTAATCAAGAAATATCTATTGCGAAATTAATAACGCAGGGATCTATAAAAGGAGATATTGATCTTATAACACAAGCATTTGCTTTAGATCCAATGGTTCGTGATCTTGAATTAGCCGAAATCTTATCAAATGCTTATATAGAAGCTTTTAAAGCTGAATTACCTCAATTTAAATTTTAAGGCTGTTCTCCTTTTTATCTAGGTATTATATCATAAAAAACATTAATCATAAAATTATCCGTCATTAAATGAGGAATTAATTAGATGTCAAGAATAGGGTCTTATAAAATATTAAAAATTGCATTTCTCTTGCTTATTACTCACGCATTAACCATTGCTTCTACAGTTATCATTTCAACTAATACAGAAAATAATATCATTCATAATGTTGATTTTACTTGGGAAAGTCTCTTTGATACTCGTAAGTCTGCTATCTCCACTCTCCCAGCTTATGCTGAATTTCCAGAGAATGCAACAACTTGGACTGATTTCTCAGAGAAAAGTATTGAAGAACTCTTGACATATGATGTTAGTTGGTTGGATATAGGAGGGAATCGGAGAAGTTTTCGCCCTTATGTAAAAGGTGCAGATGGTTGGGGAGGTTCAGACTGGACTCGTGATAGTACGGAATTAATAGCTACTATGGATGTGATTTGGCCTCTCTATAGGTATTTAGAATTACATCCTAATTCAACACGATCTGATGAATTGGATGAATTTATTCAAAGTTTACCACTCTATTATTCTCCTGTATATAAACAAGCTACAAATGGACCAGGGGAAACAACGCATGATAGTTGGTATTTTATGGAAAATAGTGTACTGAAATGGGGACATTTACTTTATATTTCTAATGAATCTGTCCTTGTTGAGCCTTATTATGGGTCATTAAACAGTGCTCTTGAAATGGCTTCCAATTTTAACTATTTATTTCCTCAATTTGTCATTGTTGAAACAAAACAGGCAATAGAAAATGGTAATATAAATTATTGTACCGTTGGTCTAATGGCTTATAGCTTAATTGACGCTTATGAAATGACTGGAAATTTTACTTATTTAGAGGAAGCGGAAAAATCATTATTAGCAATGAGATCTGTAACTCCTCCATTTAACCTAATGTATGAACCACAAGAAGTGTCAGCTGGGGTTGCTGCAGCTGCTAGATTGATTCAATACGCAGATTTAATAAATTCAACAACAAACTTTCAACAATTAGCTACTGAATTATTTTATGCTGGGACAGAAATCTTATATTATGATAATGGAAAAATAGATTGGAATTTCGGATTTAATCCTCAAGATTGTCCTTGGTTACCAACAAATTGGCAAGATGGTATGCATTCCCCTTATGCAAATCCTAAAGAACTAGGTTTAGGTGGTATTGATGCTCCTGCAGCTAAGGAAAATATTGAGACAATCCTATTTTGGGTAGATTATATTAAACATCTTTATGATTCACCTACATTTAAAGTCATAGAACCATTGAAAATTATGAATTTAAATCGAATTAAGCACTTTTATTTCTTTAGTCCTTGTGTCCCAGATGTGTATGAACGATTTTATGGTCCAATTACTGCTCAATATATTCCATATGAGGATATAAGTTATTATCAATCAAGAGGGACTTACGATCCTGATCCACTAAAGGCTGGTTATAACGGTAAAGAAATTTACGGTGCTGGGGAGACACTTTGGTTGTATTTATTGTTTGAAGCATTGGGAGAATCCTTGGACCAAAATGCCATGATTCTTAATTTAAACGTTTTAGAGCGTAATTATCCAATAAACTCCACAAATCGATATTATATCGTCTTCAATCCATATAATCAGCAAAAAACATTAACATTTAGAATTAAAAACTATCCAGCTTCTTATTCTTTATATTACAATGGCTCAAATCTTTTGGGAAATTTTTTAATGGATGATACCTTCAATATAACATTACCAGCTCTTGGGACTGCAAAAATTACAATGGAACCATATGAATTACAAGATACTACTACTACTACAGAACCTACAACAACTTCTATTCCCAGTCCACGAAATGATGAAATTATCATAATTCTTTTTGTTGGAGTATCTGTGATCGCACTAGGTATGGTTCTTTTCCTAGAGCTAAGACCGAAGAAGTAAAGGCATTCTTTTTGAAAATAAGGTAAATTATTTCATGATATTTAGCAGAATATACACAAAAGAAGGCTTGCAAGTTTGATATTAGATCTAAATTTATATAGTCATTTATTTTCAAGAATTTTGTACACAACTTTTATGACATAATTTATTAAAAGAGTGCTTAACAAAATTTAAGATCAATTTCTCTTTAAGAAATAAGTTTATTTTAATATTTAAAGGTGTATAGTTTGGCCTTAGAGGATAAAACAAACCAAATACAGTGTCCATGTGGACAAATAATCAAAGATTATACAGATTACCTTTTGCTCTATCTCAAAAAAGATATGGGGGAGATTGATATTCTTTGTCCAAATGAATACTGCTATCTAAGAGAATTAGGGTTTTTAAAGTTTAGTTTTGAAAATGATCAAATCAAATTTGAACGAGGACGTTTTTACGCTCCTTACGTTACTTGGAATAGCACGCGAATAAATGAAGGTGAAACAGTAAAAATCCTAAGACAACATTTGGTTGACATCACTGAAAAAAATGTAACATGGAAAAAAATAAAGAAAGGTCTATTGAGTAAAAAAATGGAGGGCGAATATTGAGTTTAGATCTTCCAGAACCTAATTTTACCATTGGGGAAATGTTATTTTTATCTGTTTCAAATATAAGAAGAAGATTTTTTCGATCAGTTATCACAGCACTGGGTATAATACTAGGAATAGCATTTATGGTCGCTTTATTAACTAGTTACTTTATATTAAGGGAATTGCAAGCTGAAACAGGGATTGAAGCTTATCAATTCTGGCTAGTAGGAATTTCATTAGTCGTTTGCTTTGGTGGAATCACAAATAGTATGTTGATGGCTGTAAATGAACGAGTTAAAGAGATAGGAGTTTACAAATGTATAGGTGGGTTGGACAACCATATTGTCCGGTTATTTATTATTGAAGCACTTCTTCTTGGTATTTTAGGAGGAAGTCTTGGAGGTTTTATTGGAATGCTTTTTGGGGTTATAATTAATCTTAATCGTTTTTCTTTTAACGAAATCAGTCTCTTTATACAAGATAATATCTTTTTCTTTTTAATTCTATTAGTAACTTCAGTCCTAGTTTCAATGATACTTTCTGCCTTAGCTACTTATGTTCCTGCTCGTCGTGCAGCAAGTCTATCCCCAGCGGAAGCTTTACGTTATGAAAATTAATAGAGGAGTCAACCATGAGTTTAACTGAAAACGTTGTTGAAATCTCCGATGTATATAAAACTTATTACCTTGGTAAAGTAGAAGTCCATGCACTTCAAGGAATTTCATTCAAGATTAAAAGAGAAGAATACATTTCTATTATGGGGCCATCAGGGTCAGGTAAGAGTACGTTATTCAATGCCATAGGGGGTCTTGATATAGTTGATTCAGGACAAATTTTCATTGATCAGGTCGATATAGCAGAACTTGATGCATACGAATTGGCATGGTTACGTAATCGAAAGATTGGCTATATTTTTCAGACATTCAATCTTTTATTAGCATTCACAGCGCAAGAAAATATTGAAACACCGATGATTTTTGCTGGGATTCCACGAGAGGAAAGAAGAAAGCGATCAAAAGAACTATTAATGACAGTAGGGCTTGGAGATCGTATGAAGAACAAACCTGGTCAGTTAAGTGGTGGTCAACAACAGCGTGTTGCAATTGCTCGGGCATTAGCTAATGATCCTGCCATTGTACTTGCAGATGAACCAACTGCAAACCTTGATTTAGCAACTGGACTTGAAATAATTGAACTACTAAGGAAGTTAAACAATGAAAGGGGGACTACAATTATTACAGCAACCCATGATTTGAAAATGATTTCAATTAGTGATCGCATTATCTGGATCAGGGACGGATACGTTGATAGAATTGAAGATAGAGCTGATGTTCAAGTTAGTTCGATTGGATAAAAAGTGATAAAGATGTCTCAAAAAGTCACAATTCGGATAGAAGATGTATGGAAAACTTATATTATGGGTGATAATAAGATCAATGCACTTCAAGGCATTAATCTAGACATCTATAAGGGTGAATTTCATTGTATTATGGGTCCATCTGGTTCGGGGAAAACTACATTTTTAAATATGGTGGGAGCTTTAGATATTCCAACGAAAGGGGAAATCTATTTTGAAGGAGTGAACCTCTCTGATTTAACCAAAAAACAATTAGCCTCTCTACGTTCCTATAAGATAGGATTTGTTTTTCAAACATTTAACCTTATTCCTGTCATATCTGCCTTAGAAAATGTATCACTACCTTTAGTTTTTCAAAGATTTCCAAGAGAAGAGCGTCGAAAGCGTGCTATAGAAATTTTAGAACGAGTTGGTCTTGGAGATCGTATCCATCACACTCCTGATGAACTCAGTGGAGGACAACAACAGCGTGTTGCCATTGCTAGAGCATTGGCCGGAAAACCAAGCGTTATTTTAGCTGATGAGCCAACGGGAAATTTAGATCTAAAAACAGGCTTTCAGATTGTGGAATTATTACGAGAGCTATGCCACGAAACGGGAGTAACCGTAATAAATAGTACTCATGACCTTAAACTTCTTGATTTAGCTGATCGAATTTCTTGGTTGAGAGATGGAGAAATTATACGAACCCAGAATAGAGTTGATGTGTTTATTGGCCCAGAAGATGTAAGGATTCCTCAATGATTCTACAAAAGAATTTTAAATAAAGGAAAAAATTAGAAAAGATAACAATTTATATTGTAAGAGGCAATAAAAATGGAATTAGGAGACATAATCGCATTTATTTTAGTTATTTTAGCTGTTATTTTAGCTATATTAAGTCAAGAATTAAAACCAGTGATAGGTGAATTGCTTCTATTTATAATAGAGATTGTCTTGTTCATAGGCATTATAGGAATCGCAATTTTTGGCCAGTCGCTTTCACGGATAAAGGGCTGAATTAACCAGAATTTAAAAATTTAGAATAATAACATCTTCCTCTTTCAAATTTATTCTTATCTTGTTCCCCCACATTTCTAATTTGGAAGATAAGGGTAGTCTTGTGTTTTTTTCTATTGAGAAAACATTAATAGTAGTCTTTAATTGTTCCTCCTTCTGGAGATAGGGGAATGTAATAATTGTTTCAATTTCCTTTTCATATGGATTAAATAGTATGAATGTAGGTTTTTTTGGTGGAAAATCATGAATATATTTGAAGTTAAATAGATCAATGTTCATAATCATGATATCTGAATTGTCCACAGTAGCAAGCGCTTCGAACATCAAATATAACCAGAGTATTTCTCCAGCTCCATATATTTCTCGTCCTAATGTTCCAGTTCGTCTTCCCTTTGGTACTTCAGGTTGAGTTTTAGAGCAGTGACTAGGAGTTTCAAGCATTTCTAGATCTTCAAATGGAATATATGGACAAGGTGTATCGATTCGTGAGGGATAGATTAAATCATCTGATAAAACCTCAGAAAAATAATAAAAGCTATTTATCCTGATTAAGTTAAAAAATTTGAAAATACCGAGAGGAATAAAGTCAAATCGGTTATTCTGAATTGCTATTTTCAAAAAAGACAGCCATGGATAAATTGATTCAATATTTTCTTTCATTGCTGGATATCTAATTCCTACGCAGGCCATTATTAAACCTAAATTGTTTCTTTTTCCCTCCCAATTAAATGAATTATCATTATACCAATAGAACATTCTTAACTCATTTAATATTAATTTTTTAGCAAGATCCAAGAAGAATAGATCATGATTGATCTGATAAAGTTCGCTTAAGCCTGCAACTCCATAAGCAATTTCAAGAGGTTCCCAAAATAATTCGTCTGGTGATATTCTAGCTAATTCTTTTGCTCCTTTTTCTGCCTCTTCCAGATATCTTTTTTCATTGAAAATATAATAAGCTTCTACTTGAATAAAAATAAAAATACATAAACAAGCATAATTTTTAGCAACAACTTTCCAGTTAATATCTTTTTTACCTCGTAAATCAACTAATTTAGCTAATACTTCTTTAGAATTATCTGAAAATGGTTGTAAAGAAATTGGGTTATAAAATGCTGAAATTCTGTATTTATGATTATTGACAAATATCTGTGATTTTTCACACATTACTCTAAAAATATCCGAATAGGGTTTTAATTCAGTATTTTGTAAAAATGAGGGAAGAAGCTTTAATAAAATCCCGAATCGTGCTATTGGCTCAAAAAAATACCATGAATCACCTATAGATATATTAGTTGGTCTATTAATTTCGTATTCGTTCGTAGTTGTCTTTTTAAGGCTATTATATAGAAATTTAGATTTAGGATCAGAAAATTGTAAGATACTTTTACAAGTATTTTTAACATGGCTGGTTTCTGTTTCATCATAATGCAATTTAAGATATAAAATCCAAGGAGGAAGGATATCTAGCATTGTCATTGTCTCTGCAACAAATTTAGATTCCCAAGCCTTTCTACGTTCGATTTCTGATTCATCAAAAACATAAGCGTGATATTTAGGGTTTTCTGGGTCAAACCAACAATAATTTTCTTTCATTAAGTCCTTAATACAACCTTTGCTGAATTTCGACCATGACAACTTTGAAATGGGAAAATTAACTGCTCCAGGGATTAGTTTAAAAGATTGAGAAATTAAGGATTCTACTGCAATCCATTTATCAACTTGCTTCTCTAAATAGTTCTGTGTAATATAGAAGTCAAATAAAAGCGTAACATTCCTTGGAATATCAACCTGAGTAGATAATTGTACTCTATTTAATAATCCAAATTTTCCATCAGAGTGGAGACCACATTCGTATAGAGAAAATCGTTCAAATGTTTCAGGGGACATCCATTTCATCTGTGAAAAATCTACAAAAAATAATGTTTCAATTTTCTTATTTGCATCCCAATGATAACTAGCTGGGAAATCGTTTGATTTCCATTGATTTGTTGGTGGTGTATGCCTCGTGGGTTGATTGATTACAATAGATTGAGTTATAGAACTGGAATTAGGTAATTTTAATAAAATTTCTGGTGCTTTTTTTTGAAATGTTAACATTTTTAAAGGTTTTATTTCGATTTTGAAATGGATCCATGGACTAATATCAGGATGAGATTCAACTATGGCATTGATTTCAATATCTTCCTCAAATTTTCTTGATAAAAGAACTTTAAAAGAATAATCTGATGCTTTAACTTTTTCTAATTCTAATGCGGAATAAGTACCCCATTCAAAAGAAATTAAGGGAACTGAAAGAGATTTAATCCATTTTATTCCATTATTTACATAAAAATCAGTATCTACTCCTCTTTTTCTATTCTGAAAAACAATTTTCTGGTTTGAAATGATAAACTCCAAATTTTTCACAAATTTCACGATCTTTATTTTTATGATTTATAATTAACTTGATTCTTAATATTATTCATGGTTCTCTGAAAGTTTTCCAATTAGTGACTATTGTAATATTTCCTATTGATTTTAGAAATTTTAATCTTTCAAATAATTCTGGATTTGATTTATCTTAGAAAATAATAAAAACATAAAGAACTATTAAATCTTCTTACAATTATCACTATAAATTTATTTTATTATGAGAATGATTATAATGTCTAAAAGTACTGATCTTAGAGCCTTGTTAGTCACTATAATAATCATATCTGGAGTTATAGGAGGAATTATTTTAGTAAATATTCTATTTCCTCCCAAAAGTTTGGAAGAAATATGGACTGATATGATAAAGAATCGACAGAGTGCTATTTCTACCTTACCTACATATACATCCTTTGCAGAGAATGCTACTACTTGGCAGGAATATGCAAATAAGTGCATAGATGCGTTTTTAACGTATGATGATTGTTGGACTTATGGGAAGGATAATGAAGACAACATTACAGGATTTAGAGCTTATGTAAAGAATGCACATGGATGGATGTGGCCCGAAGGATATAGAAACATCACAGAATTGATGGCTGGGATTGATGTTTTGTGGCCACTTTATCGATATTTACAACTACATCCAAATTCAACTAGACAGACAATGGTTGACATGTTTATTAACGAATTGCCTAAATATTTTAATCCAGAAGTCAATCAATCCATTAATCGACCCGGGGAAACACGACATGATAGCTGGTATTTTATGGAGAACTCTGTATGGAAATATGGTCATCTATTTAAAATTTCGAATATTTCACTCTTAAAAAATCCATATTTTTCTAGCTTAAGCAGCGCTTTACAAGCTGCAGCGAATTTCAATTATTTATTCCCTCAATTTTTTGATCTTGATTTAAAACAGGTTGGCTCAGAGAATTGGAACTATTGTACAGCTGGCCTTCTAGCATATTCTTTGATTGATGCATATGAGCTTTGCGGAGAACTAACTTTTCTTCAAGAAGCAATGAAGTGTTTAATTGCGATGCGTAAGACCAAGCCCTTTGAATTATTATATGAACCTCAAGAGTTAGGATGTGCTTCTGCAGCTGCAGCACGATTATTAAAATATTCAGATAAATTAAATACGACAATAGACTTTGGAAAAATGGCAAGTGAGTTTTTCTATGCCCAAGAACAACTCTTATATACAAATGGAGGAAAATGTGAGCTCTATCTGATTCAAGCAAGACCTTGGCGGGATGGCCTACACACACCATTTTTCAATTGGGCCGAAAGGGCAGGAATAGAACCACCAGCCTATAAGGAGTGTATTGAATCAATAATGATCTGGCTTGAATATCTAAAATATCTCTACTTTTCCCCTTACATTATTGCCGAAGAACCATTAAAAGTTTTGAATTTAAATCGTATTAAGATGTTTGATTTTTTTTCACCCAATATTCCTGATACTAATGAACGAGAATATGGGCCTAAAACATTGCAATATATTCCTTATGAAGATGT
This sequence comes from Candidatus Hodarchaeum mangrovi, assembly GCA_016839515.1. Classification (GTDB taxonomy): domain Archaea; phylum Asgardarchaeota; class Heimdallarchaeia; order Hodarchaeales; family Hodarchaeaceae; genus Hodarchaeum; species Hodarchaeum mangrovi. Next base: position 13,306 of record JAEOUE010000168.1, on the reverse strand, counting down.
TGATGAATATTATATTCATCCTCATGAGGACAATTCATATCGTTATAAAGCTGGATTTAATGGAAAAGAAATCTATGGATCAGGAGAAACAATTTGGTTGTATTTAATGTTTGAAGCACTTGGAGTTTCCACAGATCGTAATGCTCTAATGGTGAATCTCAATATTTTTGATACTCAATATCCTCCCTTGCAAGAAGACCGACTTTTTATCATTTGGAATCCATATTTTGAGGAGAAAAATCTCGAATTTATTCCTAAAAAGATGCAAACCACGTTTAATCTTTATATTAATAACAGTCTAATACCATATAACTCTACAATAAATGAATTTCTACCTGGGGATTCATTCTCTGTAAATTTACCTCCTAAGGGTTCAGCTTTGGTTTCTTTTAAACCCTTCAATTATTCATTAAATATCAGCCCATTAAGGTCTATTACTCCCTTTAATAGTATCTCTTCGGTAAGTAGTTTATTTTCGATGTTAAAAATTGAAATAAATCAGGCTATAACTTTATTTAATACGACATTTACCTTACATAAATCTAAACAAGTGCTAATTAAGACGATTAAATTTCATTAATTCTTTTTCACCCATAATAAACTGTGAGATTATCTGATTCATTGAAAAGACATCAAAAGATTTTATATTGATAAATTTCCAAAAAATTTAATAAATTAATAATTGCGACACATTAGGTTAACTAACATTATAAATAATAATAAAAAAATCAGATGGGATTTGAATGAGCGAAGAGAATGAGCAATTTGATGAAATAGAGAAATTTCAAAATGGTTTAACCAAAAAATCTTTTATTACTGGTTTTTCAATTCTTTTAGTTTGGGGTGTTCTTACTATCTTTTCTGGAAATTTTGGTGGTGCTCCCCAAATATTCATTGAGGAAATGAGCATACTTTTTCCATTCTTTTTACTTATTTTTGGTCTGCAGCTTTTAGAAAAAATCAGAATAAAAGGAAAGCAGTATTCTCGCCAAGAATTAACCTTTATATGGGCAATGTTAATTGTTGGAATTCCTATTACTAATTCTGGATTTATTGCTGGGCGTCTACTACTTAATGCAATGTTTACCCACCTCGATGAGCCTCTTTCGCCTCCCACTGGTTGGGCTCCAACGTTCTGGGCTCCTTCTTTAGATGAGATAAATCGTGCATACGCTGGAGGTGCTTTTCCGAATATCGCTGAATGGTTAATTCCTATAGCATTTTGGGCTATTACATGCATTGCATGGGCATTTATGTGTCTTTTTTTGATTCAAATTTTTAGAAAGCCTTGGGTTGATGTCGAACGTCTAGCTTTTCCTCTTGCTCAACCAGTTCAAGAGTTAATAGAAGCACCACTTGCCAAACCTGCAGAAAAAAGAACAAGGTACTTTTTCATGTCGTTAGGTGCATTAATTGCTATCGGATGGTCTAGCTTAGAATTTTTACGAGTTGTCTATCAAATAGAACTTCTTCCCGACTTTCCATTTGGTATTATTCCTGGAAAGGCTTGGGCAATAACGATTGATTTTGGAAAGGAATTTGGATTAAGTGCTTTACTTCCAAATGCATATTTAGAAGCCAGACCAGAACCAGTTATGATCGCTGCTTTTCTTTTGGTATCATTAAATGTTTTGCTTTCTGGTCTTGTCTTCTATTTGTTGTTTTGGGTACTTATACCTGTTTTTCAGACAGAATTTGGAATAGTTGACCCTCCAACCGTCTTAGCTTCTCCTCCAGACATAGATTCTGGATTTGGTCGAGTTGGGGGAATTTCTTTATTTGCATTTGGTGAATTTGGAATGCTATTTGGCGTAGCCATCTGGGCATTTATCTTGCAACGAAGATACATTATAAGGACAATAAAAGCTATCTGGGATCCAAGTATTATCGATGAAAGTGGAGAACCAATTTCTTATCGGACAGCTTGGATTGGTTTAATGGTTTGCGGATTAATTTTTCTAAGCAGCCTCGTATTAAGTGGTTCCCCACTAATTGGAGCAGTTTATGCAGTGGTATTTCTTCTTATTGGATATCTTGCAGGAGCTCGGTTACGCGCAGAAACTGCAGGAATGGGTATTGGTCATCCTGGATATTTACATCTGCATGGAATGCATAGTGCACGTGTAATTATTGGTGAGAACAATGCTGCTACCCCAGGTTATTATGTTACAGCCATGTGGCTCCAATTTTTCCAACGTGATGCTGCACCTGCACCTCCTGCTATTTCAGCGTTGGAAGGTTATAATATCGCAAGAACAACAAAAACTAGAGCTCGAGATCTGTTTATAGGTCAAAGTGTTAGTGTAATTTCGATTATTTTACTCTGTTTAATAATATGGCCAGTATTAGCTTATTTCTATGGTCTAAGTAACGAATGGTCAGGTGAAGCAGGTCATATGTTTGATTATAGTGAATCTTCTCTTGAATTAGCAGCAGGAGGTTTTTGGGATCATAGAAGTTATGGAATCGAAATTTGGGGTCAAGCTATACTTGGGGCTGTGTTTGCAATTGGTTTGAATATTCTCCGTCTAAGTAGACCTTGGTTGCCATTAAATCCTGTTGCTGCTCCAATACTACTAAGTTTAAGAGGTGGTTATTGGTGGTTGTCTATTTTAATTGCTTATCTAATTAAATTTTTAATTGTACGTATTGGAGGAACCCGAGCTTACACCAATTATCTTCTTCCTGCAGCTGTAGGCTATTTAATTGGGACCGCTGGATTATGGGGTTATACATTACTTGCTACAATTATTCCTTCTATCTTACCATTCCTGTTTTTTACTGGTTTTGTTGAAGATGTATATTATTGGATAGTAGCTGGAATTTGGTTAATATCCATAGTCGCAGTTCTCTTCTTAGTAGTTAGAGGTATTGTTAGAAAAACAGAATAAATGGGTTGAATAATGAAGATTCTAAAAGTTCATTTACTCCTTCCTCTTTTTTTTTTTCTATTGACTTTAATTTTAAGTAATCCATCTACAAGTACAATTGATTTTAACAATGAATTTTCAGTGGATCTTCCAAAAGTAGTTAATGAATACTTAGATTTTGAGTTACTTGCAAGTCAGATAAACTCTTCTTATTTTCCTAGTATACAAAGCCATATAGCAAATTTTTCGAGTTTTGGGAGCCGAATGACTGGTTATCCAGGTTATGAGCAGTCCCTGACATATATTACTAATTTTTTTAACCGAAATAATCTGTCTAATGTTGAATATTTTACCTATCCCTTGACTGTTCCTATTGATTATGGTACTTACATTGAATATGGAGGACAGAATTATTCTGCTCAAATGTTAAATCCAAATTCAGTACATGCATGTAAAACTCCTCTAGGAGGATTAATTGGATCTTTAGTATATGCAGGTTATGGTTCATTTACAGAGTTCAACGGTTTAGAAGTTAAGGATTCAATTGTAATTCTTGAATTCAATTCAAAATCAAACTGGGTAAATGCGGTAAGTCTTGGTGCAAAAGGTATTATTTTTCTTACACCTAATAATACCGATCGTTTTGAGGCTAAAGAAAAAGATTTGGATGTACCACTATATATTCCAAGAATTTTTATCTCAAATCAGACCACTGCTTCAAATATTAGATCACTTGGTAAAGAAGGGGGTCATATTGTAAAAATCTATTCTGGAATGGAATGGAAGACAATAGATGCAAAGAATGTAATAGGAATTCTTCCAGGTGAAGATGAGGATAAAGTAATAATCTCCGCTTATTTTGATTCAAATTCTATTGTGAACTCAATTGCACCCGGTGCTGATGATGCGTGTGGAATAGCTACTCTCCTTGAACTTATCCATTTAATCAGGGATAATAACATTACACCTAAAAAAACAATAATGTTTATCGCTTTTTCTGGACACCATCAATCTGCAGCAGGTTCTAGGGAGTTTGTATTTGAAAATTATGATATTTTAAACAAAAATTCAGGCATAAAACTAGTCTTATGTTTAGATCTATCTAGTACAAGCACAAAATTGGGTATAAATCCATATGGATATCTTTATCGTTTTAAATTACAATTTACTTCAGGAAATAATTTACAGAATCGAATGAAAGATATTGGTGAAGGTTTTCTTCAAAAATATGCGTCTCAAATACGATCTGAAACAGATGTAATATTTGATATTAAGTCATATATTAATTTGGCAAAATTTGAAGACATTGCCCCTATAACATTTGTTGGAGATCAAGAACCATTTGTTGCCAGTAATGTGATCGGATTATCAATATTTACATCTGAATCCTATCGATTTAAATTTAGTACTCCTTTTGATATTGTTGATAATCTTAATTGGTCAAATCTTAAACCACAAGTAGTTTATTCTTTATGTGCTCTCTCACAGCTTATAACAGAACCAAATTTGGGAAATTACCTAGATCTTCAGCATAAAACTTTCAGCTTGAAACATCAATTTCACGTAGGTTTTGCTTCTATCCATGGGAATGTTAAAGAGTATAATGAAACAACTGCTTGGTTAGAGAATGTTCCAAACGCACTTATTAGAGTCACTTATATGGAACTTCGAAAAGGGGTACCTGAAGAATTTTGTTTTTATACACAAGCTGATTATAATGGTTATTACCAAATTCGAGGAGTTGCATCTTCCCAACCTGATTACCCTCTTGATTTCATTGTAGAAGCATATTGTTTTGATGATTCTGGTCAATTAATTAAAGCAAATAACTTGGGTCAACATGGAAAGCAATTTAAAAATACAGGAAAATTAACAAATAGTAGAATCACAATAAATCCAATTATTTTTGAGTGTGGAACTCTTACCTTAGGTGGAATTACCCATCCTTATACACAGGTTCCTTCAGCAGGTTCATTACGCTATAGAGCTTTAGATCCTGAAACTAGAAGTTTGTATTTTTCATATGGATATATTGGAGTTGGTACTGTAAGCTTAGTGTTTTTAGAACCTGATAGCCCAGTAATATTAGTAGGTGAGCTGCCTGATAAAATCCTTGGCGTTTACATCACTAATTCAAGTGATGAATTTTTACGTGGTAGTGGATATAAGGTTGCAAAAGGAATAACTCTAAATCTTGGATTATCAGCTTGGATCTCTTCCAAAGATTTACTCTCAATAACAAAAACATATGTTGATCTTTATACTAGATATAATATAGATGATGCTCTTGTAAATACGACTCTCTATAACGCGAAAACACTTTATTCGCAGGTAGAGGAATTAATAAACCAATATAATTACTCACATGCTTTAGTTAATATTAAACAGCTCCACACATTATCCTATGATGCTTTTAAACAAGCTCGTAATGTTATTGAAGATGGTACTTCTACAACTATCTTTTTTGCTGTATTATTAATTCCTTTTTCATTTGCGTTGACTTCTTTGCTTTTTAACTTTGATACAGGAGTAAAACGTATAATATCAACAGGTGCGATATTTTCAATTACATTAGGTTTTTTCTATATAATTCATCCAGGATTACATCTTTCAAAAAATATTCTAATGATAATCTTAGGTGTTGTTGCTATTATATTTATTTTTCCCGCGCTTTATATGATCTATCAAGAAGGATTTAACTTTTTGAAGAGTTTACGTGTCAAGATTGTAGGTTCTCATTTTGTGGATACCTCAAGAACTTCTACAATTCTTATAGCAATGAGTACTGGAATTTCACGGATGAAAAAGAGGAAGGGAAGAACAATTATTGCACTTTCAGGGATTATTCTAATTACTTTTTCTTTAACCTTGTTTACTTCTGCTAGCACTCAAATTTCTGTTTATTCAAAAGGCCTTGAAGCTCCAACACCTTATACTGGTGTTTATATTAGAAGTAAAGATTGGAAAACACCATTATCACAAGAACTTCTTGAAAATTTAAAAATTGATTATAGCAATATAGGCAATTTTACTACCCACTGGTGGTTATATCCACCTGCTCAGACTACTATTGGATATGTTAATATTTCAACAATGGATTTAAGTGCATATTGGGTGGCGTGGGCCCTTCTTGGCTTGTCGGAGTTAGAAGTAGATTTTCAACCTGTGGAGAACTTTTTGGTTACAGGTAGATGGCTTTCTGGAAATAATAATTCCGAATGTCTTCTACCTAATTCTGCAGCAGATATTTTAAATATTAATGTAAATGACACCATTTTATGGTCAGGAGCTCAATATACTGTAGTAGGATTAATTGATGGTGATCGGTTTGTAGAATTAAAAGAATTTGATAGTGAATCTATAACTCCCCGTAATACACATGCGTCAAGCCCAAATGTTCATATAAGTGGAAATCAAATTGTTATTGTCTCTGCTGATACAGCAAAAGACCTTGGAGCTTCTTTATATTCAATATCTGTACTTAGTGACTATACAAATGCAGTTAAAATAGCTGAAACTATTTCTGCAACCTATGCTAGATATTTAGAAATTCGTGTTGGAAATAATGGAATTGTAAGTATACATAGACGTGTGACCCAAGATTTAGGTCGGGGATTCGTTGAATTAGCTATTCCATTAACCATTGCAATTTTACTGATGGTCAACACTTCAATATCTACAGTTTATGAATCTAAAAAAGAAATTTCTATTTTTACATCTTTAGGTCTAGCTCCCTTTCATATAGCTGGTTTATTCTTGGCTGAATTTTTAGTATATGCAGTGATAGGTGCTGTAGTTGGGTATTTGATCGGTATTACTTCAGCAGTCGTTTTATCTATAATAGGACTATTTCCTGAATCTTTAGCAATTAATTATTCGTCAGGATCTGTTATAAATGCTTTAGGTTTTGGTATTATTGGAATTTTGTTAAGTACGGTATATCCTCTACGAATTTCCGCGAAAATGTCTGTTCCATCGGTTAAAAGAGCGTGGGAATTATCAACAAGACCTGATGAGGAATCAGGTAAATGGACTATCTCATTACCATTTGTAGCTGCAACGGAACAAGAAGCTGAAGGGATAATAGAATTCTTACGGGAATTTTTCTTGATTTATGAATCAGAAAGCGTTGGAGGAGTATTTTTTGCTCAAAAAATTAATACTTCTGAATCAGAAGGAGGACGAAAGAAATCTCTGACTGCAACAGTAAATCTGGCACCTTTTGATATGGGCATGAAACAAACTGTTGAATTAATTACATATCTCGATGAAATCAAATATCATTATACCTTTGAAATAAATCTGGTTCGTTTAGAAGGAATACTTTCTGCCTGGGAATCCTCAGTTAGGAGGTTTGTCGATTCTATTCGTAAACAATTATTAATATGGAGAAGCTTACCACAGGAAGAAAAAGTGGTAAAAGCGGAACAGTTCAGAAAACATTTGAAGTAGATTTTAGGAGTTTTATGAATGACGAATATTGAAGCAGATGTCATAACAAATTCTTCAGATGACAGCCTATATCAAAGTGGATTTACATGGCGAATATGGCTCGCAATAATTTATTCAGCGTTTATTTTGCAACCAGCAGCTATATATCTTTATTTTGTTACTAATAATTGGTTTATTGGGGCTGTTCTCAATACTACAATTGTATTATTCGCTGTTCTAGCAAAAATGGCCGATAATCCCCTTTCTAAACAAGAAGTATTTATTATGATGAATGTAACAAGTACTGCTCTTGGAATGGAGATGATTGTGGCAGTCGTCTTTAATTATTACCTTCGACATCATGATATAACTGGATCTGCTCTTATTAATGGAATCTCTCTTACAGAATTAATCCCTGATTGGTTTGCACCTGAATATTTTGGCCCACTAAGGTCATTATTCAACCCCGTTTTTTTCATTCCAATAGGGTTATTAATCATTACTTCTTTACTTTCTAAAGCTGCTGATTTATCTCTTGGGCTCATATTTAATTATCTTTATACAAAAGTAGAGGTACTCCCTTTTCCTACTGCTTATGTAGATGCAGCTGCAGCCAAATCACTTACCTGGGAAAATCAACGGCATCTCCAAATTTTTTCAATGAGTGCCATAATTGCCAGTATTATCGGGGTAGTAATTTATGCATTCCCATTAGTTCTAAAATTAACCTTTATTCCGATACCATGGTTTGATTTTAATGAATCAATTGAAGCATTTTTACCAGGAGCATCTCTAGGTATTGCTACCGATATATTGGCATTTGCTACTGGATTCATTCTTCCATTTAATGTTGTAGTATGCATATTATTAGGATCAATCTTTGTAAATCTTATTATGAATCCAATTCTGGTAGCGAATGGATTGTTACCCCGGTGGTCACCCGGGATGTCTTTATTGGATACGTATAATTATACCCAATTAGAATTTTATTTACCTTGGACTGTGGGATTAGTAATCTCTGCTTCTTTAATTCCAATTTTAAAAGATCCACGAATTTTTGGTAAAACTATCAGGGATTTAAGAAAGCTAAGCAAAGGAAAAGGGGAGGATATTGAAGGTGAAATGCCTCGTTTAAGCGTTTTAATTGGATTTTTTTTGCTTGGAACATTAGGTTCAAGTTTTCTTGTCGTATTTTTAATTCCTGATCTTCCAATGCGATTGATATTATTAATCATAATCTTAACTGTTGGCTGGTCTTTTTTGTCAACATTGGCACTAGCTTATGCATTTGGAATTACAGCAAATTTACCTGGAATACCCTATTTTAAGGAATCATTATTTATAGCAGCAGATGCTCCTTTAGGAGGCGAGATATGGTTTGCTCCCCTAGTCATTACTCAAGGAGGAGCTGGCTGGGTTGCAACTTTTAAAGTAGCTGATTTAACAAAAACCAAAAGGATGAGTTTAATTAAGGCTCATTTTATTGCGTCCTTTATAGCGTGGGGGGCTGGAATTTTTTGGGTTACAGCACTGTTATCTATCTCTGAAGTACCTTCTGTGATTTATCCAGTTCCCTTCTGGAACTTAGATGTAGGGAAAGTCGTTACGTTAGTAACCAATCCTCAGGTTGTATTCAATCCACTTATAGTTGGAATTACTTTTATTATTGTATTGATTTTGTATGGATTCGAATGGGGAACCGCAATACCAATCTCTGTAATTTCATTGGTTGTTGGGACCACAACTGCTATCCCCTATCCTATATTAACTTTTCTCGGAGCGTTATTTGCTCGTGTTCTTAAAACCAGAATGAGTGATTGGGAATCTGATCGTGCAGTAATCCTTGCTGGATTAGGAGCAGGATTAGGAATAACAATCTCATTAGCGACATTCTTATCATTAATACTGAATACGATAGCACTACCGTTTTAAATCATATATCGACTCTACATTCTACTCTTGATAATATTTGTACCACGAATAACATGGATGGCACATAGATCAAGAGCCTGGATGATAGAATCTAGAACCAAAGTGTACTTTTTTTTAGAAATTATAGAATCTAAGTATTTTTCTATGGCTATATTCCAAATTATTTCTTCTGGATTCTGATAATAGATTTTAAATTGGTTTATATATTCTTTAATACTAGAAGTTTGAATCCTCGGGGAATATAACTGTATTTGTAAATTCTCTGGAGAAATATTATTCATTAGTTGCATCAAATCTCTATCTTCATTTAAAATTTCAGTTAGAAACGACCTTGTTTCAAATGAAGGAATTTCTTCCTGAAGTTTTAGACTAATCGAATGCTCCTGAAATCGAAACTTTTTCTTTAACACCCCTAATTTTTTCACTTCTGCTTCAATACATTTAAGATTTTGATATAATTTTATATCATTCTGTTTAAATTGATTTTTAGAGATGATCGGAACAGATGCGATGAAATTCCACGTTTTATCGGCAGAATAATAAAGTCTTTTAGGTAAAAACAATATCTTATCGAAGTGGAAATGTGAATGAGGAATAAGGATGCTAGCACCTTGTGAAGAAATATCCCATGTCCCATAATTCTCTAAGTATTTAGCAAATGGTACCAATAAATCGTCAGTGAAGGATTTAACCATAATTATTCACTTTTGAAAGGAATTGCCAATCATAAGCTTTCCAATACTAGTTTTTAAGATAAAATTACCACAGGAGAAATAAATTTTTATATTGTACAAGTTAATGGATTCTACAAGTTTTCATTTTGAAGGATGATATAGAAAATGAATAGATGGATTAATAGAACATTATTACTCCTATTAGCTACTATTTTATTAATTCCTAGTAATAATATTTTTGCCAAAGGAGTTCTAGATAGTCATGGAGAAGTAATCAATTCTCCCAAAAGTCTGTCCCAAAGTAAATTTTATAAGGTCGATTTACAGATTACAGCTCCTACAGGGAGTTCGATTCCGAAATTTACACCTGTTGTAGTTAATTTGTCGACCTTAGCACAAGAATTTCCAAGTTCTGCCGATCCATTTGGCTTAGATACCCCAGAATCCGCGGATGACATAAAATGGCAAAGTTCTTATGTCATTTTTAACAATACATTAATTCCTAGTCAAGTAGATGATCTTGATGCACAGGTTGGTTATACAGCGGCTGATGAACTAGTTTTTCAATTCCCAGAAGATTTAGAACTTGCTAGTGAAGAAAGTGCAACATTTTCAATCTACTTAGGCAATTTAGATGCTGATCTCCCTGAACCTGTTTTTGAAGAAAAATGCTTCGTTTATGATTATCCAAAGCTTGATGATGTGATTCAGGCTTTTGGTCCTGATATGTTAGCTGAAGCCTATTATCTTGAGAATGGCTGGATTCAAATGTGTGCAATGGTTGATGCTGCATGGTCTAGTGGTGGTATGTATGAACTCTCAATTCTTAACGAAACTGGCCAATCACAATGGGATGCAGTTAAACAACGATTTAAACCACCTCCAGATGTTTGGGAGTCATGGAAATGGGCCCGATTTGCCACAGTTGAACAATTTATTGAATTGAATGATGCTGCTGGATCAAATCCTTTCTTTTTACCAGATCCTAGTCGATCATCTTTAATTTCAGGCCCTGTTCGGGCAAGAGTTCAAATGCAATCAGTTCCTCCATATGGGAAGCCAGCATCGCCTTGGGGGACAAAACCAGGTGTATATGGGCTTGTTACCTATGATGTATTTGCTAATGTCCCCTATGTCGATTATACCTTAGATACAACAGGCGTTAATGCAGCAAATTTCCCCATTCTCATGATTGAATTGCAAAACCGTGAATTTGCCCCTGGAGGGGGGTATAGTCCATATAAATCATTTTATGTTCCAGGATTGGGTTGGCTCGACCGAACCCCAGATGATCTAAATGAATATTCAGTTCAAAGTGCAAGTATAACAGATCCATGGTATCTTGAGAAGCTTGCTCCTGGCGAGACTATGTTTCCTTCTGAACCAAACGAAGATAAACTTGGTTTTGGAATTATCTTTGAAAAAGAAGGTTTGACAAATTTAACCTATGGAAAGCTTACAGAACATATTAAGATTATTTATAATGCTTGTGAACTACCACTTAAAGCACGATATTTTCCAATCGATGTTACAATAACTAGTAACGCCCTTACTTACATGCAACAAGAATATTCTAAATGGGCAAGCCCTAAACCAGAAATTATCTTTGATATTAGTGAAACTGTGACTTTGCCATTTGATTACATTAGTGTTTCAAAGCCAAAGGTTACACCTCCTTGGGCCAAGGTAGGAGAAACAATTAATATCACTGAGATAACTGCCTATATCTCGACTTTGGGGCCGATCAACGATTCCATTACGTCTACACACACTTATGAGATAATTGATTTTGATACAAGTACTGTTGTTTCATCTGGAGATCTGGAATGGAATAATGATTCAATATATTGGGAAGCAACAAGGATTGACTTGAGCGGACTCACTGAAGATAAATTTTATGCTGTACGAGCAATATTCGGTTACGATACCTTAGTAGGAACAAGCAAAGCTTCATTAAAATTCTGGTATGGAAATTCTGATCCTCCAATTGATCTAACTCCTCCAACAATTTCTAGTGTCCTCCAATCACCTTTATCGACAGTAGTTATTCGGTCAACTGATATTGTTGATGTATCTTGCTTAGTTACTGATGAAAGTGGGATCTATAATGTAACTTTGCAATACAATAATGGTAGTTGGTATAATGTGTTGATGCAGTTCCAATCAGGGCTCTATATCGGATCAATCCCAGCTCAACAACCAGGGAAGACAATTCAATATAAAATAACAGCTATTGACGATTCTCCACAACAGAATACCAATACTACTAGAGTTTACAGCTATGTTGTCGCATTAGAATACCAACCAGGTCAAGGTATTCTTCCATTGATTGGTATATCAGGTATTATTATCGTAGCTGTCATTGTCGCTTTAAGGGCTGCTGCAATGCATCGACAAAAATATGATCAAGTCTAGTATATTGGATCTTTTTTGCTATATCCTCCTTCCTTCCTTTTTTTCGCTTAAAGTAAATCAAATAAATATTTGAAAGATCAAAACTCTTGAAAGGTTTCTAAAAGAGGTTTTTTCCAGTCAGATGGGTAATCATTTTTAACCCCTATGAATCACCCATATTAATATACTAATTTTCTCTTTCTTGTGACCCTTTTTAACAATTAGGATTAACTTACAGAAAATTTAAAAATTATCTTGAGAATTCAATATTTTATACAGGATGAATTTTTGGACCTTCATCCCGTATTCAAATTCTTTAAAAAGAATTTTCTAACATTAGGTGAAAAATTATGAGAAAAAAGAAGCTTCTTTTGTCTATTTTAGGAGTTACCATGTTGACATTACTCCTAGGTCCATCCGTAGGAATTTCTCCTTTCTTTAATGTAGGAACATCTCCAAAAGTTGAAACAGCAAATTATTTGGCCGCTGATTTCACTATTACTACGAATGGCCAAGATATAATGCAATATGCACCTATTATCCTAAAAGCGAAAGATTTTCCCCTCCCTTATTCAAAATTAGCAACTGCTGTGGTTTATGATGCAGGAGGCACAGCATTAAATACCCAGAATGATGACCTTAATGGCGATGGAATTGTTGATGAGATTGTATTCCAATTACCATCAACCCTTACACATCCAACAACAGCCAGCTTTACTATTGAAGTTAATAATGAAGGCCTCACTAATGGTCAGGCTCCAACAACAGCAATTACCATGGGTCAAGGGTTATATAATGAGACATATTTAGACTGGCTCCCTGCCCGACATTATGCAAGCTTTGATAATGGAACCTACTTTTCTGCTGCTGTCAATAACACTGGTGAAGTAATCTGGGTTGAGACGGATTGGGCCATCCTCTGTATGTACATCGGTGGCGGTTGGCGGCAATCAGCGTGGAAGCACATCATTGCCAAAGATGGTGCAAACACTTGGGATCTTGTTG
>JAEOUE010000167.1 GCA_016839515.1 Candidatus Hodarchaeum mangrovi | reverse complement strand
TCCCAAGGCTCGTCGTCATTCTACCAAACGTATTTTGGAGAGATTGGGAAAAATGCAAAATTGTTGGTCAAACATTGGAGCCATTCTCGCTTATGAAACAGGCTCGGGGTTATTCCCTGTAATCGTTGATCGGATCTGGAGAAAAGGGCAATTCATTCGGATCTTTACAATTGACCTCAATAAGCGTATTATGCGGGAGCTGATGAACCCTGAACCCAAAAACGAAAAAGGCTGATATGATAAAGATTTGTACAAGTTGCCTTAAGACAGTCAATCCTGGATTACCAGCTCCAAATTATACTACTACAGAAGGGACAATCTATTATTTCCATGATGAATGTTTTCAAAAATTATGCGATGAAAGAGGAAAAGTCATCTTCGGAAGAGTTCTTCATGCAGTTCTTAATTTTTCTCGAGCAGGGTTTCACACGAGAATTCATAAAGAGCAGCTTAAACATTATCCGAAATCACATGTTACGCTATTTGAGCCACCGAAACATAAGAAGCTTGATGATCTGGAAATGATCTTGGAATGCCTGACATTTTACAAAGGAATCCCTCTCACTCGAAAACAAATAGCCAAAGAAAGTTTGGTTCCTTATCAAACAGTCTGCTGGAGAATTTGGGATAATTTAGAGGGCAGAGTTGATATTCCTCTGTTTTATATTCATCCAAAGAAAGGGCCTCGTGGCATTGAATTAATTGGGTTGGTGACACACAAATGAAAATTGATGATTTAGAATTAACAAGATCAGGATTTCATGCGATTTGCAGAGATATTCAAAAAACGACTAATGCAATTGGATTTATTATACCAATCCAACTTGGAGCAGGAAATGTTAATCTATATGATTTTTCTCATCAATGTCAAGATATGCTTGAAACAGATCCCGACATCTCAATCATTCATATCTTCCAGGAATATAACTACTCTGCTGATCAAGGAGTCTATAAATTCTATCCCTCTACGAAAACATCTGTAGATAATTTTATTATGGGAGATAATGTATCTTTTCATTATCCCAGTGAAGGGAATTTCTTTTCGCATTTGAAATGGTGTCCTTTCTGTGGAAAAAACCTCAGAGAAATGCTGCTGAATTTAAAAGCTGAAATAGAGAGGGAAAATAGACAATGAAAAATAAGCTACAATTCCTAAGTAAAATGCCTTATTATAACACTTCAGTCTCAACTGATAAAACCCGTTTAGAGATTATTGCTTTATTAAACAAATATGACGTAAAGGATTATCAATGGACGCAACTTGGAGATAAAGAATCCGTTAAATTCATCATGGAAACGACTATACAAAATAAAGAGATGAAAGTGGCAGTCCAATTTGAGATTCCAATCCTGAAAGCATTGAAAGGCAATGCTCATAAAGTTGTGACTGTCCCTCGTGAACAGGCCTATCGAATTTTTTATTATTCACTAAAGTCTCTCCTGGAAGCAACTGCCTATGGAGTCTTTAGTTCTAAAGATGTCTTTTATTCTTATATCCTTACACAATTACCAAATGGAGCTTATAAACCCCTTAAAGACATTGTGGAAAAAGAACTCCCCCGAATGCTTGTCGCAGGAGATACATTGGAGGACTGAATATGAATGAATTCGTTGAGAAGAATTTTAATGTGTCATTCGATGACCTTTGGACATTAAGACAGAATAATCGTGGAATGATCAAAATGCTCCAAGAAATAAGGAAAAGAACCAAATCTATTCACATTCAAGAGTATTTAATCGATCAGGAATTATTAGGGATTATTGAAAAAAACATTCGGATCTGCAACAAATATTTGGAGGAGTCTAAAAGATGTTAAGAAAATTTCGTGTTATTTCTCATCCTCGGGGAAATGCTGGAAAACCAGATGTCTGTGAATTCAAGCTCACAGGGGTCTCGAATCGTAGACCTATTTCTTATATTTTAAAACTTCTTAATAATTATGAGGAGATTGAAAGTATTCATATTTATATCTCCATTCCGAGTGAGAAATTGATTACTCCTCCCCCACCCCCTCCAGGAGGTAATTAAGCTGAGTAAAACAGATATAACAACAATCTTAAAAAAACCAACTATAAAATATGAAATTCATCGTGTCATAGGAGGCCGAGCTCCTAAGACCGAAGTAACCCTGAAACTCTCAGGCGATGTCTCGGAAGTAGCTGCTCGAATCCTAGATAAGAGCTATGAAGAAACATTACGATTGGCCAGAGTTTTATTTCTCAATGAATTGGCCGAATTGGAAACGGAACGATTGGAGGAACTGAAAGGAGAATGAGAAAGTTAAAAGAAAAATCCCAGAGATTTTATTATCGAGTTCAATTAGCATATTATAAATGGAAACTTAGACGTTTAATTGAAAAAGCTAGAAAAGACTCGGAAAGATTTGGGAAAAAAATGCGGAAAACACTCGAGGAGATTCAGAGTGTTTCGCTGGAGGAATCTCAATGAATATGGAAGAAAAAGAAACCTTAATGAAACTCTGGAGAAAAATAAAAGATTCTTATGAGAATCCAAATTCTGATTACATCCCCGAGAAAGAACATTCCTTCAAGTTAGATTCGTTTGAGAAAGGGGCAGTATTCAAACTAATTGAGGAGAGGTTTAATGGCCAGCAATGAACCAGAAATTCAATCTTGTTCAAAGTGTGGGCAAAAAATCTATGTTCAAACGTCACATAAAGCTCCGTATAAAAAATATTATACTAATACTCCTAAACGATCAGATTTTCATTCGAAAACATGTCTTGGACAGCAACAAATCCAATCCCAAAAGGTAACCCCTATGATTCAATCACAACCAGTTCCAAAAAGAGATCCTGCTAATCATCCGCTAATCAAACAGGCAGAGGCAAAAGAAAAGACTATATCCCCTCCTGCCGTAGAATTCGAAACAGCAGAATCTACTTTAATTCATGATCGTTCATTTCGGATTACTCAGATAATTGTTTCAAAAGAAAAAAAACTTACTAATGAAACATTCAAAGAATTAGGTCAATATGAGAATCGTACTTACTTTATCTCTTTGACTATCACTATTGATAATCCAAGCTCGGATCTTAATCGAAGAGTTCGAGAGGCTTATCATCAGATTGATACAATGATTGAGCTCGAAATCGAGCAAGATCGCATTAAGCTCATCAACTTACGAGAGGAACAACTCCTCTTACATCCCAACAGATGAGGACTGAAGAAGGTGGCAAATACGAAACAAGATGGAATGAAAGCAGCTCTGACTTGTCAAAAGTATGTTCCAGTCCTGCGAGAGACTACTAAAGATGGTGTGAAAGAACAGCGTCAATTAGTCCTCAAAGGAGACTTTCATATTTTTGTCGATGGTCAAGCTCACCCTGTAAAACTTCCGTGTAAGCTCGAATTCAGAGATGAGCCCAGCACGGTTCAATTAGTTCAGCAAGCTCTTAACATAGAAGATACTGGAGAACAGTGTCTTGTTGTAGTCTATTCCAATAGACAAAAACGGCTGGATAAATATTTTGCTGAATTAGACCAAATGACCAAACAACAAGAGCTCAAGTTTCCTACGACTATCAAGGAAACTCCCGATGAAGACGAAGAAGACATGGAAGACGAAGAAGACGAAGATGTATGGGAGGATGATGATTAAATCATCCCCCTTTTTTTTAAATTATTCGAATTATTTGGAGAATCCGACAAAATGTCTGAATTAAAGAAGAAAACCCAAGAGGAAGTATTTGAGGAAATGGCCGATTTCCTTATAGATAATATTGGTAACTATGTTCAAATTACAAATCTCAATGGAGCTCATATTAGTTGGGGAGATCTAGCTGCTATATATTATGTAACTTATGATCAGAATGCTCGATTTCTTCTCCTTTTACGAACTGATGGAATGGATAGTAAAACCAAGGAGAAAGCAATCGTTCCTTATGACCCATTCTTAATGGTAATACGAGTTTCGGATGCCCCTCGCAAAACAATTTTTGACCGCGAGGCTTCTGAGAATGTAAAGGTCCAGGGGGAAAAAGAATGAAATTTAGGAATGAATTAGCGAAACAATCCTGGGATGAGATATTCCGTGTCAATCAAATAGATGAGTATAGCAAAGCAGCTGTAGCTTATGCTCAACGTTGGGCTGAAATGATGGAAAAGGGCTTAGAAACGGGTCTTCAACTAAAAGATATTTGGCATGATTTCGGGTTTCAAGCGGATACGGAAGGAATCACAGGGTTTATGTATGGTATGGCTTGTGAATGGTTGACAAAATTATGGTTTAAAGGTGACGAACTTCGTATCCTACATAATGCCTACTATGGGGTTACAGATCCCGAGGCATCCGCAGTGAATCCAGCTATCGTAACAGTGGATGTTCCTGATGGAGAAACAGTGGAAAATGTGATCTCGGAAAAATTGAATAAAGCTGGAATTGGACACAGAATACTTAATAGAAAAGAAATTGATAAAATTTTGGAGAAAGGAGAAAAATTAGATTGATATGTGATTATATTTGCAAGATCTGTAAAAAAATAATTTATAATGGCCCTGGACTCATTCCTCAGGTAAATCTAATTTGCTGGAAATGTTTATTGATTAAACCATTGGATATTCTGAAGAAAGCTTTTGGAGATAAGAAATGAAACAGTCTATTCTTGATCCTGGTATGTGTAAAAGAGAAATTAGTCTTCAAAAGCTCGAGGATTTAATTCATATTATTAGGGATGAATATTTAGACTCACGAAAGAAAAATAAACCTTTTTGCAGTTATCATGAAGCCTATGCAGTTCTGAAAGAAGAGGTCGATGAGCTCTGGGAGACAATTAAATTTAAAGAGCTTGGAGATGAATCACGAAAGACTACTATCTTTTCTGAAGCCAAGCAGGTCGCTGCTATGGCTCTCGGAATTATGTATGAATTTGGAGACGGGGAAGAATAATGTCTGACATAGATATTTTGCAATGGGTCTGTATTGGGCTTTTGGTGTTCAATCAAATTTTGCATTTGTTGTCTCACTGGCTTGATAGCAGGAGGAATACACACTAATGCCTCTCTTACGATTTACTCGATTTCCTAATAAGGTATTAAATCACACAAAAAAACAGACTACCAGGCGACGAAGGAAAAATCCGATTAAAAAAGAAGATCTTCTGTATATCTATACATATATATATGCAGGAACGGCCAGAGTAACGAAAATAACTCCCCTGACCTATGGAACATGCACGGATAAAGTGGCTCAAAAGGATGGATTCAAAAACAAAGAGGAATATCTTAAAGGTCTCAAAGAACTCCATCCTAAAGTAGCAGATATTTTGGAAGATGATTTTGATATTATTGAATATGAACCATTCTGGCCCCCTAAAGAGGTAATTACCTTACAGGAAAAGAAAGAACTTCTGATGTATCAAAAAGAGTCTTTTATTCGTACAACCGAGGAATTAAGACATAAACAGTTAAATCTTAATAGATCTCATCCTTGTTGTCCTCGCTGTGGAAAATCTATGGCTTTTCGATATTCAGATCATCGGATTCTAGGTCGTCGTTCAACAGCAGTTTATGAATGTACATCCAAAAAGTGCACTATAGCAACTTTAATTCTTTATTCGAAGTGGAAAATCCATGAGCGATGAATGGAACTATACGTATGAAGATGAAGAAAACAGACCTCCATTAGATACTAGCTTTGGTATGTGTTTGGAGGGGTATCATCTAACTGGTCAGTTTATTCCGTATGAAAATTTTCTTTATTTTCGGATCAAGAGTGAAGATGGAGAAGGAATGTTTGAAATCACTCGTAGGAAAATCAAACAGCTAGAGGGACTCCGAAATTGGAATGAATTTCTCTCGATACCAATCATATACAAGAGGAATCAAATCCAGCTCATCCTTCAATATACAGACCTCTCTGCTGAAGCATGCTTGAGTAGGCAATTAATTGAGGAGAAAGAACTGCGAGAAAAACTCCTCTCACAGGTGGGAATGAGTAAATGAAAACCTATTGGGAAATCCATCGGAAATATAGCAATGCTGTATTCATTTTATTATTACTATTGGATTGTTTTCTGAATCTGACTATCATTATATTTTTTTATCCAATTAAAAGATTAAGGTGTGAAAAATGAAAGGAGATATATTTGAGGTAGATTTTGATGAGGGGTTTTTGAATATCCCCAATCGAGATGAGTCTCAAGATGAAACATTGATTGGTTTCATTAATATTTTAGTAGGAAAAACAAGACCCCGCTGGGGAAATCATAAAATCTACGGAGGGGAATAAGCTGGAATCTAAAATCGAACTTCGAATGACCCAACGTGTTCATCATCATCTTAAGCCTCCGCAAATCGGTTGGTTTATTGTTTTCTTTACTGATGGAACTCATGCTCTGCTTGCTGGAACAGATGTCGATCAGATTATCAATCGACTCCAGCATTCTGCATTTGGAGGTCGCACTTGGAAGAAAATTTATCCTTGGAAACCTGAAGAGTATGAGGTTATTTTCGACGGAGCTCCTATTAATGGGTGAAATAGCTAGTTATTATATTAAAAGAAAAGGAAGAAAAACTAAGCGATGCGTCTGCCATCTCTGTAAACGGGAATTCAAAAACAAAGGAGCAATTTATTCTCATTTCCAAAACAGTAAACAACATTGGGATTTTCGAAAGAATCAGAAACTTCATGATGAAAAAAAGGTAAAATATTTGGAGGATTATTTAGAATGACCCTCAGAGTAAAATGGAGAAGGAAAACTCTTGGGAAATAGAAAAGAAAAAGCAGCCAAGAAAAAACCGACTCCTGCTGCACGTTTGCGAAAGAAAATTAATAAAGAATTTCGACAAGTCGATGAGCAACTGAAAAATCTAAAAAAGATTCCAGTTGATGAGAATTCTTTTAACTATACTTTTGACATCTTTTTTAGTAAACATACCAAGGAACCGATGTTTTCTGGAGATCGTTTGATCTGTCCAGAAATAGATAGAGAGCAAGTCCTGAATATTAGTTCTCTACCTGATCTTATTGCGTATTTTCAACGAGCAATTAAACCCAATGAGAAAGGAGAACAGCTATTGCTAATGATTCCGAATCGATATGAACCTCCCTCTCGCAGAGTATTATGGATTGAAAAAGATGAGGAAAATGAAATTCTTCACTAAACTTAAACTAAAAATTAAATATTGGTCTTTAAAACGAAAGGTATTGAATGACCCTCTCTTGATCCAAGTTGTAGATGACATTTGGCTTTATGGAACTAGCTATCTTAGCTATCTTATGGTGTCGAGGAAAGGAGTAACGCGACTGGATCCTATGAACGTCATTTTATTTATGGAGAAGAAGAAAGAATGAAACACTATTCCGAGGCGTTTCTGAAATTCGTAGAATATTATGAATTGAAATATCCAGACTTTGAATGGACTCCCCTCAAAAAAGAGAAAATCGGGAAGTTCGAGTTCATATTGAATGGTTCCACTTTAAAAATTAAAGAATCAGCTCTCAGAGATTATCCAGCAAAATCTCTTTGTATTTATCACGATAACTGGTTGATTGGTATTCTTCAACCATTCAGTGGAACATTCCTCCAAGAGAAACGTGGACATGTTCCCTGGGAAGATCTCGTGATTCAAATATTAGATAAATATATAAGAAAGATGAAATCCTGATTATCTGAGGCTGATATTCAATACTCTTCTTTTTTGCCAAGTTGCATTCGGAAGCGTTTGGGTTCAGTATCAGCCTCCTCCCTCCCCCCTCCTATGGCCTGAATCCTATGCTTTATCATATCATTTCCCGATTTTCTCATTGGATCTGGGATCATCTATTGCTCTTTTTAAATTGGTTAGGCTTATACTGGTATGTTCCATATCGATTCTGGACAGATGAAGACTGGAAGCAATATTTTGGGGAATTACAATATGACATTTTGAAAGATGATGGGTATTATGATTATGATGAATATTATACAGATTCATACGAATCCATCTTATAGAATGGATTTTCTTTAGAATCCTCTGCTAGCAGATGATTCTTTTTGTTTTTGAAATCATGGGCTAAAATGTCAGGAAAGTCTTATTCTGAAAAAAGG
>JAEOUE010000166.1 GCA_016839515.1 Candidatus Hodarchaeum mangrovi | reverse complement strand
GTGGATACAAAAAAGCCGACAAGAAAGAAAATATTATTGATAACATTTTTGGTAGTAAATTTTTCTGGATTTGGTACTTTATAACGGGATTCTTGTATTGTTGCCTATATTTTCTTTTTTTTGTGATAGGCACCGTAGGATCATCTGATGAGATATTTAGTTCAAATTTGGCACTATATGTCATGATTATTATTCCTGTTGCGTTGTTATTCTGGTGGGCTCTGTATTACGTAATCATTATGCTCATTTTAAATGGATCTTTAGCAGATCCTTTTTTGGTTATATTAACATTAATTGTGTTTTTTTCTCTCCCTTTTATTGCCTTTATGATTACCTCTCGTTTGGTTGAGAAGCCACGCCTTTGATTCTCAGTGATACTATTGAATAAAGAAAAAGGAAAAAGAATTATGAGAGTTGAACAGAGAGACTCCGAACCAAATCGCACCTAAATTACGTGAAAAAAGTATAAAAGCCGCCATTCAGGAAAAATATTGGGTTAAACTTGGAATTAAAAAATGGAATTATATTATATCATGTACATTTGAAAATTGAAAGGTAATTCGACATATTTTCTTAAAATACACAATTTCATATCAGAACAAATGAAAAAAAAAGAGGAGAAAGAAAAAAGATATATTCACTTTAATTATTTATGAACATGCTTCAGTTATTTTGAACATTTTAGTGTTTATTTTGGAAACGTACACTAGAGTCTTTCAAAAAAGTCCTGTTGTTGAGCTCTCTCTAATTCTACTATTTTCGGTAATAAACTGTACAGCACTATCTGCTCTAGATCATCTCTAAATGTCGTGAAGAATTCATCTTCCATAAATGGATCTTGAAGCTTAGATCTAACCTTAAGTGCTGGTTCTTCACCTTTTAAATTCCAGAAAATTTTGACTCTATTTTCCGTTAGATGAAAGCGGGGATCAGAGAAATCTATTTTCTTTTTCTTCACGATTGAAGTTGGCCAATTTGAAAACGTTAAATAAGCTCCAACAAAGAGAATCATTGGGACAATAACGAATCTCCACACTTCAGACGCTAAAAGTTGTCCCTCAACAGCCCTAAAGGCTATAAAACCAAGAGTTAGTCCAATAAGAACAGTAATTAACCCTAGAATCACTTTAAACCAACTATTAATCCCAGTATTTGGCTTAAAAGAATGCCAAAAGTTAGGAATTTCAAATATGGGACTACCTTTATGAACAGCATTCTTTCTCTTCAATTCATCTATAGTCATGGTCTCTGCAAAATAATGAAAAGCATCATATCTCACTTTATCTAGTTCCCAACCCTTTGAAGTTTTATGAACATAGATAAAGAATGGAGCCCAATCCATATCATGAGTAGCGTGTGTGAATGATGGAGGTTCCCATTTCCAAAGAATTAATGCAATTATAGCCAAAGCGAAAAATATTGCTGCAACCCAGGTAAATTTTAAGGATCTCTGAATTATAGGTTCAACGATTTCTCCAATCGGAATATCAGGATGTAAAAATCTTGCTCCTGCTAAGACATTTGCAGATTCAAGTCCCTTGCTATAATATATCTCCCCTAATAAGGTAAGAAATATACCACCAAAGACTAGAAAAAGATGTTGATTACTAAAATAAAAGGCTCCTTTCGATAAACCCTTCAGAGATCGAACTACTTGGATAAAACCTACAATGAGGAATACACTCGCAATTGCTATAACTGAAATTATTGCACGAGAGAAATCAAGAAAACTGTAGATTAATAAGGCCATGACTCCAAGTACAAATAATGGAAGGACTGTCACCCAAAATGAAACGAAAAATCGTTGTTTTGTCCAAACATAGATCCATTGAATGACTCTTTTATCTTCATTAATCCGATCTTTTATAATACGGAAATAAGAACCACCCCATGCTTTTGAATTCCTTTCACCTCTTAATTCTACACCACTTAATTGAATTTCAGGGAAGAATGCTTTTGCTAAAGGATATTCTTTTGTAGTAACATCTTCTCCATCTAATGGCATTGTAAAACCTTTCTTACGCAAACCTGCTTTTTCAATCTGTTTTTTTAGTGAATTAGTTTGCCATTCTTCAACTTTTGTCTCTTCTTGAGCCTCTTTTAAATCAATTAATTTCCCCTGTAATACTATTTGTTGGATAGCTTCTTCCATCTTTCATCACCGATAAAAACATTAATTTTTCATTTTCAACTATATTTTTTCAAGATAGATGAGACTCAAAATCAATATTTAAAAACTTGATTCTTAAAAGAAATAAATACATGTTCCTAACGTGTTTATTTTGAAACAAGATGATTATTAATGGACATTCTTCTTAAAAATATTCAACTGATTCAAGAACCAACAAATCCGATTTTAGAAAAAGTTTCTATTGCTGTAGAAAATGGTATGATTTCAGAAATATCTAATTCGCCCTCAAAGCGATTATTACCAGACCCTGATTACCTCATTGAGGGAAAAAAACTGATTGCACTCCCCCCTCCTATAAACTCACATACACATCTGCCAATGACATTATTACGAGGAATTTCAGATGATAAACCTTTGTTAGAATGGTTGAAGGATATCTGGAGAGTTGAAAATAAGCTTACGGAATCTTTAATCGAATTAGGAACTAAATTAGCTTGTCTGGAAATGATTCAATCAGGAACAGGGGGTGTAGCTGACAACTATTTCTATCAGAATATTATTGGTAAAGTAATACACGAATCAGGAATTAGAGGATGGTTAGGGGCTGCATTACTTCCTAGTAAGTATGTAAATCAAGGAGGATTAGAATTTCAAGAAGAAATCTTTAAAAAGTTGTTAAAACTTGTAAAAACTTCTCCCCTTCTCACAGCAAGCATCGCTCCCCACAGTCCCTTTACTGTTGACGAAGAAACAATATTGCATGCCGTAGAACTCGCAATCAAGGAAGAAATTCCAATCATGATACACGCTTCAGAAACTCGGGAAGAAGTTTTAAAATCTGAAGATAAGTACGGTATTCCCCCTATTGAACGTTTATCGCGAATTGGATTTTTTAATGAAAAACCTAAAGCAATTCTTGCACATTGTACTTGGATTACACAACGAGAAGTACATATTCTTGGAGAAAACAAGGTTATAATTGCCTGGTGTCCTGTATCCTCTCAAAAACTTGCTTATGGAGGTGTAACTCCAGTACCTGAATTACGATCTGCAGGTGCTTACGTTTCCCTTGGTACAGATGGAACAGCATCAAATAATACCCTTGATATTTGGCGTGAAATGCGAGAAGCAACAAATGTAATTTCAGCTGATCGCTGGGATCCTTCTATTTATTCTGCATCAAATGTTCTAGAGGATACCTGTTGGACATTTCGTAATGTATTTAAACCAAATACTTTTATAAAAGAGGGAAATGTAGCTGATATTTCAGTTCTAAATTTTTATACTCCACATTTAATTCCAGTCCATAATGTTATTAGTAATATAGTTTATGCTGCAAATGGAAGTGATTGTCACAGCTTAATCGTTAATGGTCAAATTTTAATGCATAATCGACAGACTCTAACTCTAAATCAAGAAAAAATCCTTGAAGAAGTAGAAGAAAGGACGTCAGAGTTAAATTAATCATTCTAATTAACAATCAAGATATCGATCAAGTTCCCATGAGGTTATTTCATTTTTATCAAAGGAATATTGCTTTATAAATTCACGCCACTCTAGAGATCTTGCTTCATAATATTCCTTCTGTAAATCTTTACCCATGACTTTTTCAACTAGTTTACTCTTTTTGAAGAGTTCTAAAGCTTCATTAAATGTTCTTGGAAGAAGATTAACTCCTCTTACTTTCAATTCTTCAAAGCTTAGGGCATCAGCGTCGAAATCTGCTTCAGCTGGAGGTTCCATTTTCTTCCTTACACCCTCTAATCCCGAGGCTAACAATAAAGCCAATGTATAATAGATATTCGAAGCTGCATCAGCTGCTCTAAATTCTAACCTATCAGATTCATATCCAGGTACACGAATTAAAGCAGTTCGATTAGCTACTCCCCAAGTGATATAGACAGGAGCTTCTTTTCTAGGTACTAGCCTTCGATATGAATTAACTGTTGGATTAGTAACCGCAGTGATTTCTGGAACAAAATGTAACTGACCCGCAATGAAATGGAAAGCAAATTCTGATAAGCTATCTTTAGATCCTTTAAACAAATTTTCATCTGTAGATCGAACCATTTGATGAATATGCATTCCATTTCCAGCCTCGTTAATAAAAGGCTTGGGCATAAAAGTAACCATCCACTCAGATTGTTCTTTTGTGATAACCTTAGTAATTTGTTTGAAAAATTGAACGCTGTCAGCAGCTTGAACAGCAGGTAGAGATTGGAACTCAACCTCATGTTGTCCAGGCCCAACTTCACTATGAAATGTTTTAAAAGGAATATTTACAAGATCGAGCATACGAACTATTTCTTTTCGGAGAAAATACCCCAGATCTTTGGGAGGTAACTCCATATAAGTAGAATTATCAATTGGTGTAAAATCTGGAGATAGAAAGTAGAATTCCATTTCAGGTCTTGCTAAATAATTAGCTGAAAATTCATTCAGTAATTGCTGATTAATTTCAGTAAGTATTCCCCGTGGATCAGCTGCAATTCTTTCATAAGAATCAGTACTTCTAAGATCACAAAAAACGCAAGCAGTATCTTGAACTGGATCCCACGGAATAATCGTAATAGTAGAAGGATCAGGAACAATAATCATATCTGATCGTTTACTTCTTAAAAATCCAATTGAAGCCCCATCTACTCCTACTTGATCTGCTTTTTCAAAAGCAGATTTACTTATTTCAACTCCTTTTAAATACCCACTGGCCCCAGTGAATTGTAATAGTAAATACTTTACCCCTAGCTTTTCCATTTTACTAATAATTTCTTTTTTAATCTCAGACATCTGACTGAATCACCTTTCTTGAAAATTCCTTAAATATAGTTGAAGGATATTCACCCATAAGTAAATTTCTGAGAAAAAAGATTTAACTCTTCAGATAAAATTGTTGAGACTACTTATATCTGATGTGATTAAAATGTCCTTTCCCCATGAACTTAGAAAAAATATTGTAATTTTTGCCTCTAGTGGTATTTCGCTGATTATTTTTGTTATTATATTGTCAACTCCTCTAATGGGGATGTTTGCACTAGGACCTATTGTTTCTCCAGGTGGAGTCTTTGATTCTACCTATAGTTCGACTTATAGGAGTGAAACAATAACTATTTCAGGAATTAATGACACAATTACGATTAAACGTGATATATGGGGGATTCCTCATATTTATGGAACGTCTTGGACTGATGTGGTTTTTGCATTGGGGTATTGTCATGCCTATGATCGACTGTTTCAAATGGACATGATCACACGCACAGGTATGGGGAGAATGGCAGAAATTCTAGGGAATTCCTCTCTCGAAGATGATATCTTCTACCAAACATTAGGAATTGAAAAAGCTGCTCAAGAAATGATTGACCAATTCGAAATTGAAAGGCAAACAAATTATAATTTGGATCGATCACTGAAGATGCTTGACTCTTACACAGCAGGGGTCAATTATATGATTAAAAAATTTATTAATACTAAATCATTACCTATAGAGTTTCGATTACTTGGTTATCAACCAACTTTATGGACAATTTTGAAAATTTTCGTTTATAATAAATTAATGAGTCTGATGCTTACATATTCAACAACTGATATTCAAGCTACAATCTTGAGAGATGAGTTATTTGGGGGAAATGAAACCTTAATGAATGAAATCTATCCAATTAATAATACTTATTATCAAATTCCAGTTATTCCTTCATATGGAAACTTTTCTAATCCATTAACTGCTTCAAATTTTGAAAAACCAAATTTTTTGGCTGGATTTAACAATAGATCTGAAAATTTAAAAAAAATTCTTGAAAATCAACCAGAATCAATCAAGTATTTCCAAAATAGTTGGATTGGGTCAAATAACTGGGTAGTAAATGGAAGTAAAACTGTAACTGGGAAACCCATCTTGGCAAATGACATGCATTTATCCATTGCCTTACCTCATATTTGGTATGAGGTGCATTTAGTTTCAGAAGAAGAAAATTTGAATATTTATGGTTATACTTTGACTGGGACTCCAGCAGTTATTGTAGGATATAATACTCATGTAGCTTGGGGATTCACAAATGTGATTAATGACGCAGTAGATTGGTATGAATATAAATGGAACGGAGAAAAATATTGGAGTGGACTAGAAAATCAATGGAAGTCTCTTACTGAGAGAAAAATCTCAATTCCAGTCAAGGGTGGAAAGAACTTTAATACAAGTATCTTTTATACCGAAGATGGAGTTGTTATGTCTGATGTCCATAAAAAATCAATGATTGCCATGAAATGGACTGCCACCCAAGAACCTACTTATGAAATTCTCGCGCTCATGGGTGCTAATCTGGCTCATAACTGGTCAGAATTTAATGAATCCATACAATATTTTAAAGATCCTACTCAGAACATTGTATTTGCTGATAGCGATGGAAATATTGCACTAAGACCTACAGGACGATTCATTAAACGATCATTCTTTGGGGAAGGTTTGTTTATAATAAATGGTTCGGATCCAGCAATAAATAAGGATTGGGAATATATTCCGTTTAATGAACTGCCTTTAGCATTTAATCCTTCTCAAATGTATTTAGCTTCAGCAAATCAAAAATCTACTGGACCAGACTATCCATATTATATCAGTTCTGCACAAGCACCAGGTTATCGTGGGAGAGCAATTAATTATATACTTGCAAATGCCCCTTTAAATTCAATTGATGTTGATTTTATGAAGGATGCACAATGTGGAAAAGCAGGAATCTTTGATACTGCTGCAGAAGCATTCACTCCATATATTATATCAGCAGTTCAAGGACAATCTCTTTCAACAATTGATTCTGAAGCATTGTCACTTTTAAATAACTGGCACACTAGTGAAAACAAATACCTTATGGATAAATCTATTGTAGGACCAACAATTTATTATCAAACTCAATCAAGACTTAAAGAATATGTTTGGAATGATGAATTTCAAGCTGCTGGAGGACTCGCTGGCATTACTAGACCTCAGGATAATATATTAGAATATCTCGTTAAAACTTCTCCAAATTCACCATGGTTTGATGATGTTTCAACAGTTGAAGTAGAAGATCGAGATGATTGCCTGTTAAAAGCGTATAAAAAAGCTATTTTAGATCTTCAGGCAGAATTTGGAGATGATCCCACTCAATGGGTATGGGGTAAGTATCATCGAATGTTTTTCAATCATTTAGGTGGAATTGATCCATTTGGTGCTGATAGTGAGGGATACCCTCATGATGGAAGTGGTTATACCCTTCTTGCTGCTGAAGGTCGGAGAGTTAAAGGTGGGCCAAGTGAACGCATGATTATTGATTTTTCAAATCTGACAAATTGTTGGAGCGTAATACCTGGTGGAGTAAGCGGAAATCCAGCTAGCTCACATTATATGGATCAAGCATTAGACCTTTGGTTAAAAGGGGAATATCATTCGATGCTTATTCATTTCTCAACACCAGAACTTTTTACAAAAGAGTATTTAGAAGCGACACTTATTTTAAAACCAGCATAGGAGAGAAATTATATGAATTCAAATATCAAAAACGAAACCACTCAAAAATCAGCTCAAAATAAGAAACTTATTGGATTTTCTATTAGTTTCATATTAATATTCCTCTCTGATATTCTTTTTGCTAAATATATGCCCTTTTGGATTTTTCCACTTCTTGTTGGAATTGGAATAGGTATTTATCTTCAATTTCCCCTTTCAGGAATTTTTGCTTTGCTAGGTGCCATGTTGGCAAGGTTTTTCACAATCATTATCAATATTTTAACCTCTATTGGAACATTAAAAACTGGTGACCTGTTTATGGCTGCTATTGGTGATGTTTTAGGAATTCCACTTCCCTTCGGGAGTCTCCTCATTATAATAATGTCTATTATCTTTTGTGGACTCTTCAGCTTATTAGGAGGTTTACTTGGGGGATCAGCAACAAGATTATCACTTTATTATATTCAAAATAAAAAATCTTGAGAACATTAAAGAGGTTTAAGGAAAATTTGGACTTTTTTTCTTCTCTACTATTTTTTTTATTTGATTTTTTAGAATAAGAGAGGTTTTTTATACAAGTCAGCTGTTTTTTTCTTCATGAAATAGGTAAATTTCAGAAAGTACTCAATGATTCCTCATGTCAAACTCTGAATTACTCCCTGGACTTGGGCTTTTTTTTGGTGTTTTACAATTCAATAAACGGCCCCAAATTTTGTGGTCAGGTTCAACATGGCATTCCGATTACCTTGCATGGGATTTACTATTAAAAATTCTTGATGTAAAAGACCGAGAAACTTTAGAAAAAGTAGGATGGAATTTTCTGCCATTAATCTGGGATGAAATTGAAATATTTGCCTTAACGAAGTTATTTCAGGTAACAGGTGTTGGAAGTGCGTACTTAGTCATTTTCCACGAGTCTGCTGAAATTCTGACTCAATTTTTACTAAATGAAGAAAGTCAGTTAACTGAAACATTTAAAACTATTTTCACAACATATTTCCCTTCATCTACTCAGGGCTTATCTAATGAACAACTTAAACAAATACGAATAAAGAGCCAGGAATATTATGAAATTCTTTCTCAATTAAAATAACCTTTTTTGGTGTTAGATAAAATGAGTAAACAATATCACATAAATGTCTCAAAGAATGATATTAAGAATAGTAATTTCTGTTTAATTTGTGGTGATCCTGGACGAGTTCCAAGGATTTCAAAATTTCTTAAAGATTCTGAAGAATTGTCGTTTAATCGTGAATATCGCGTTCATTTAGGCTATATCGATTCTACTCCAGTGCTTATATCAAGTATGGGGATCGGTGCCCCAAGTACAGCAATTGGTATTGAAGAATTTGGTTTTTTAGGGGTAAATACCTTTATTAGAGTAGGTACGTCTGGTATTCTTTCTAATAAGGTTAAACTTGGCGATATAGTGTCAGCTATTGGAGCTATCCGAGATGAAGGTACATCTAAGCAATATGTCGACTATGAATTCCCTGCTGTAGCTAATCCTGATGTTATAGTAGCATTAAGAAAGGCTGTTAAGCGTTTAGGATTTTCCTTAATATTTCATGAAGGAATTGTCCATTCTAAAGACGCTTTTTACACAGAAAATCCTGAAATGATCCCAGATTCAACAATACACCAAAAATGGGAGATGTGGAAAAAAGCAGGAACTTTAATTACTGAAATGGAGTGTTCAGTTCTTTTTACAATCTCACAAATTCGTGGATGGCGTTCTGGTGGAATCATGGCTGCTATTGGAAATACAGATAGTGGAGCTCTTATAATTGACCCTAAGAAAGGGCAAGAGGAGGCTATCAAAACAGCTATAGAAGCAATTAAAGTACTCATAGAAACTGATGTATGAGCAGATGCTATTAAAGTTCTTCAGGAGAAAAAAAAATAACCCCAGAGATTAAAGAAAAAAATTAAGAAAAGGAAAATTTATATCGGTACCCAAACAAACCCTAAATAATCTTTATTGTCGATTTTTCTTATCATTTTCCAAATAGCTCTTAGTTTCATTCCTATATATATTTTGGAAATATCATCCACTTCAATTTGCCCTGTATAACGAACCTCTCCCAAATTAATTATCCCCAAGAACAGAGTATGTTTATCTATGCCAGTTGGAGGTGCTTTTAGC
>JAEOUE010000316.1 GCA_016839515.1 Candidatus Hodarchaeum mangrovi | reverse complement strand
CTAATTTAGAGATTTTTGAGCCTATGTATAACAAGGAAGAAGTACACTGTTGTGGGTGGAGTGGTACAGCTCATTGGGCTGATAGAGAATTAGCTATTCGAGAAGCTGAAAATAGGATTAAAGAGTTAAAGGAAACAAAAACGAATAATATTATTTCAGCATGTCCATTGTGTGAATTAGGATTGAATTATGGGATCACCAATGAAGATAAGGAAAAGATTAAAATATTTGATATATCTGAATTATTAATTAAAAGTCTTTAAAGTGTGATTAAATGAATGATTTAATATGTGTGTTTGATGTAGGTACCACTGGAGCGAGAACAATAATCTTTGATAGTAATGGAAAAGAGATTGTAAAAGCTTACGAAGAGTATCACATACCTGATCAACCAGTTGGTATTTCTGAACAAGATCCAAATGTTTGGTGGGCAGCAATAAGAAATACTTGTAATAAAGTTGTAAAAAGCGGAAAATTCAATCTAGAAGAGATAATCGGAGTCTCAGCAGCATTTGCTAGAAGTACAGTAACATTATTAAACAATAATAATGAAGTTCTCCATCCTGCTCTCACTTGGATGGATGAACGTGAATTAACTGATGCTAAAGGATTCAAAGAGGAATTAATTTGGAGAAATTCAATTCCTAAGTTGCTATGGTTAAAAACTAATAAATCTGAATTGTTTAGTAAAGCTTCTAAAATTGTATGTCCCGATTCTTTTATATACTTGAAATTATGTGATAAATTTGTTACCGACCCTACTAATGGGATAAATGGTATTCTTAATCTTGAGACTTTGCGATGGGATGAAAACCTTGCAGAAGCTTATGAATTACCTATATCTTTATGGCCCGAGTTACATCTGCCTGGGGAGATTGTTGGTGAATTATCATCTACCGCTGCATCGATGCTTGGATTAAAACCAAATACACCAATTGTTCTGGGTGGTGGGGATCAACAATGTGCAGCACTAGGAATGGGTGTAATTGAAAAAGGGCAATCCAAAGTAACGACTGGAACCGGTACTTTCGTGGACTATATAATAGAAGAACCTAAACGAGTAGTTGGAGATATTCCTATCTTCACTTATCCTCATTTAATTAAAGGAAAATGGGTTTTAGAAGGAGTTATGCCTGGTACTGGAACAATGTTTCAAACTTATGCGAAAAATTTTTCTCAATTATTGTTGAAAGAATGTGAAGAAAAAAATCTTAACGTATATGATATGCTAACCAAAGAAGCAGAAATGGCTCCTCCAGCGAGTAATGGATTACTATTTATTCCTCTTTATATCTTTCGTAAAGGAACTATACATGGGTTAGGTTGGCATCATAACAGAGCTCATTTTGCTCGAGCAATTATGGAAAGTGCTGCTCTATCGGCTCAAATGTATTTAACATTAATCGAAGGATTTGGAGGAATTAGAGCTGAAGTGCTTAAATCAGACGGTGGAGCAATGAAGAGTAGCTTTTGGGCGCAAATATTTGCAGATGTGATCAATAAGAAAATTTTGATACCTGAAAATAAAGATGGAGCAGCAGTAGGAGCTTCTATTTTAGGATTTTATGGGTGTGGTAAATTTAACTCAATTAAAGATGCAATTAATCAAATTGTTAGGTTCACTGATGAAAAGGAACCAAATAAAGAAAATGTTAAAACCTATAAGAAACTTACCCGTATTTTTCTGTCTACAGTTTTAGAGACTAATGAAAAGAAACGAGTAACTAAGGATTTATAATAATAAATTATTAGAGTTTAATCATCCTTTTTTCTCTTATTTTTGAACACTATTTAATTGTATTGAAAATTAAGTGAATTACTTTCAATTCCATAAACTATTTTTGGAAACCCTTATTTTAAAAATCATAATTCAAAAATATAATCAAATAACCATGCCCTTCTTTAAGAATCAAGAAGGTTATAACCTTTATTACGAAGATATCAACGGCGATCGAAAGGATCAAACAGAAGGAATAATTATATTATTGCATGGTTTTGCATCATCTGCATCATTTTTTAAGGGGCAGATTCAAGTTCTAAGGGAAAAATATAGAATAATTGCATTTGATGCTTTAGGACATGGAAGAAGTGAACATCCGAAGGAATTAAACCTTTCAAAAAATTTGAGGTATGATATTATTAGAGATTTAGAAGATTTGCTCAATTTTTTAAATATAGATGAAAAGTATGGTATTATTGGGCATTCGCTCGTTGGTGGAATGATTGCGCAATTAATTTGTATCAAACATCCCGAGAATATAAAATATTTAATTTTATTAAATTCTGGTTATATAATGATTGACAATGTTATAAGAAATATCTTTTACAATCTTTTACCTTACTTTATACGCATGAACTTTTTAGAAGTAGCTGCTAAAGCAATAGAGGATATTCTTGATCGAATTATTCCATACATCCTTACATCTTTAGCCGATTATATTAATGGAATGAAAGTAACTAAAGATAAACTTCAAATGCTTATCGAAGAACAAATTTTTAGTATGGTAAATGAAATTAAAGAGTATGATCCATCAGGAATCAAATGTCCAACATTGATTATAGGGGGAAGATTAGATAATTTTGCACCAGAACAGATGT
>JAEOUE010000165.1 GCA_016839515.1 Candidatus Hodarchaeum mangrovi | reverse complement strand
GATCAGCATAGCTAGTTGTCATTCCCACAACATAAATCTCATTTGCATTATCAATCAAAACCGAATAACCATGATCCCAAGCGCCACCATCCCAAATTTTTGCCCATTGTTCAACTCCCTTAGAATCATACTTAATAAGCATAATATCATAATCTGACGTACCAGTAGAATCTGTCCGACCTACGATATATATGTTATCAGAAGAATCAATAGCCATTGCACTCTCAGTATAAACATAATCATCATATATACCTCCCCATGTTCTGTTCCATTTATAATCATAATCTGGATAACCATATTCAAGTATCAATTTGGGCGTGATTCCATAAGATTCTGAAGAGTAAAATGGAGCAGGAAAGCGAATTCTAGATAAATTATTAGGACATAAGTGGATAGTGATCATTGATTCAGAAAAACCTTCAGTTAAACTTGTAAGATTAATGTACATTTCTTTTTCAAGTCCTGGATTATTTAAAAACACCAAAGTGGAGATTCCCAAATAATCTGGTCTTTTAGTCCAAACAGTATTTCCTTCGACCCAATTATTACTAACAAGACTTACATTCACATCATAATAATCATCAGCTTCAATCGGATAGCCTTCCCAATATGTAAACTGTAAGGTCATTGATCTTATATTTTCAATTTTGGGTAAATTAAAGCGGACATAAATTTCAGATAAATAACCCCCTGAATCATAAGTAAACTCATATAAACCCAATCGTAGGAAAGGGGTAGCTCCACTGCCATCATACACATTGAAATCTGAATTATTAGTTTTTTGAGTAAATACATCAGCATCTGCTGTTAGTTCTACCCTATTAATTTTAGAGCATTGAGTAAATATATCAGCATTTGCTGCTAATTCTTCAAATTCCGAAATTTCTTTAATCTTATTAGGAGGAATAGCTAATAGAAGAGTACTTGAGATAACAATACCGATTAAGCATAATAGAAAAATTAAAACAGAGAACCGATAAGAAGGATTCTTAAACTTTTTTGATACATTACTAGAAGTTTTATAAACCTTTTCACGAGTCCTAGAAGCCTTTTTTCTTACTGATATTTTATCTTTAGATCCAAGTATTCTTCGAACTTTTTCTCGAGTAACAGGATTTAAAGAAATTTTATTAATTTTCGCACTACCTACTTCATGAAGTGTTTCTTTTTGTATCAAATTATGTGCTTCTAAACGTGATAAGTGATAATGTAAATTTGGGGCAGTAGTGTTTAAAGCTTTTTGTAATTCGTTCTGTAAATAATCTTTTTCAAATAATAGTTTAAGTATTAGTATTTGATTTTTTGAAAAATCTTGTCTTTTGGGATTAGAAATCATCAATTTAGGAATATACACTCATGTATAAAACATTTTTCTTTAATGGCGGTTAAATAAAGTCTTTAATCGTACTTGTACCAAAGTCTCACTAAAGATTCTATTCTTCATGATTTCAACCAAAAGCCTAAAAAATACGAATAAATAGATTGTATTATAAATCTTGATCCACTTAATCACAGTAAAATTGATTTCAAGAATTTACCACTAAGTTGCTACCATTGAAATTAATTTTAAAGCTAACACTTCACAATTAAACACGATATAATAATGTGAATAATTTTGACAAATTTAGAATTTTTAGAAAAATGAAAAAAAAGGGATTTATTTATAAATTATCTTCTTACTACTTGAATGAATTACAATTTTATTTAATTAATTTATGGTGTCCACCAAGTAGGAATGAAGGTTGGAGGATCTCCTTCAGTTACCTTTGGATAGACATTCCAAATTGCATTTCCATCTGGTGTAGGCCAAATCCAATCAGTAGGAACGGTTAGCATTCTTGAATCTCCTATGTGAATATCTTGTCCTGTATTAATCACATGAAGATACGGATCATAGAAAAGATTTTCACCATGGTAGAGATTATGATCCCATTCAGGGAATTCGAATTCACAGCCTTCATCAAAACTAATAGTTAATATTACTTCAGTGAGTACTGTATTTGTATCAGGCACCAAGATAACATCAATACCTACTGTATGGTCATATACACCAGAACTGATCAATGAGCCATCTCGATACAGTTCATAATTTCCATCACCAGTAAAAGTATCGGCGTCTAAATGCATCATATGATGATATCCTGCCATCTTTGCTTCAGGGTGGATTGTAAAATTTATTTGGATTAGATCCCGATCTATGCTAGTACCAAAAAATACAGCTAGAACGTCTATATCAACAACAAAATCATTGTAATCCCAGTCGTTACCACCATCAATGGGCAAATCCTCATAAGCGATGCTGATTGTGCCACCCTCGGGCCATATTTCCTCTATTTCAACTCCTTGAACAGTGTAGCAAAAATAAGTAGCCCAGTTTTCTCCTGGAAATTCAAAACCATAACCCCAAGCCGTTTCATCGATTGTTTCGCATGGAACACCAATACTTACAAGTATTATTTGGGTTGTAACGATTTGAATAGGGGATCCATCTCCTGGCACCAAGATTATTGCTATAAAGTCATCACAACCGGGTTCAAAACCTTCTCCATTTGCATAAGCAGCGGCGAGAATCTCATTCACTCTGCACTGACTCCATGGGCCTAAACCACTAGTTGACAGTTCATCCTCGATTAAAGTCCAAATTGCCAGTTGAATGTCTCCATACGTAAATATACCCCCACACGCAGAACTTTGCCCTACATAACCTTGATTTATAATCCAATTAACCAAATCCAGGTTTTCTGGAAATTCAATTAGGCTATCGGGAATCTGTTCATAGCTAGAATAAACATTTGCTGTATATTCTGTGTTTTGATATATTACATTATCTGTATCTACACACCAACCCTCATAAATTCCATCTAAAATAGTACCACCACTTATTATTGTTTCTGGAAAATAAGCTGGCCCACCTGAATAAGGATAACTAACCTCCATGGTTACTTGATCAGGTAAGGCTAGTTCAACTCCAGCAAGACCTCCAAGTTTTTGTACGACGGCATGGGCAGCGATACTAAGTTCAAAATCAAGATCCCAAACCAGAGGGATTTGATATGTATATTCAGAAACACCAGGATCATGTTCTGTGTTATAATCAAATTTACCTGGAATTGGATTTCCCTTTTTGGTTTGTGGAATTCCGTCAATGGATTCAGCAACATGCAAATGTGTCTCATAAATAAGAGTAGGTACTCCATCATCGCTTGGATCATCTGGTGTTAAATCATCATCAATAAGATATTTTACATAAAGATAATCAGCATCATTCCAGACAATAACATCTCCAACAGGAATATTTTGCCCAGCAAACAAATCAGTTGTAAAAGGACTTTCTTCTGTATGAGCGGTTACGGGTGTAATAGTAATTCCTAATATCGACGATATTATAAGAAGTGATATTATACCAAATAACAATTTTTTCTTAATAGATTTCACCTTTTTGAAATTTTTTTAAGTTTTAGTTAAATTGGAGTTCAAATCAGAAGTAAGATAATTTTCTTTTTAAATTTAATGAAAAATCCCGATTTTACAAAAATGAATAAAACCTGGGTCGAATTAAAGCAAATTGAGATAATAACAAATCAATGAAACTATCTCAACAACCATAAATATCAATTAAGTAATGAATAGAAAGACTCCAGCATAATAAATAAAAGTCAAATATAGACGTTGTATTAAAAGTTTATTAAATCGAGCTAAATTATACTCCTTCATTCGGTCTAGACGCTTTCTAACCGTTTTGGGAGAAATTCCTACATCATCAGCGATGTCTGTTATCGACTTTCTTGCGTACTTCTTCTCATTTATAGCAAAAACAAAATCATCAGGAGTTTATTCCATACATTTTTGGACTGTATTTGTGGAAGTTATTCTATAAAAAGTACTATTTACTACAACAGTTTTGAAATT
>JAEOUE010000033.1 GCA_016839515.1 Candidatus Hodarchaeum mangrovi | reverse complement strand
TGATGGAATTTATGGACTGATTTGACATCCTTTATACATTGGAGTTATTATGTCCTCTTTTTCTATATCAGAAAGAGATAGTTCAACATCTTCTATTAAGTAATAGAATGTTAAGAATCTTATTAATGGTGGAATTGTAAAAGAAAAAGCATCATTCCAACTCCCAGTACCATAAAGAAGAATTGTCTGATTTCATACCAAAATCCCCCCCTTTGATGAAGTTCTGGGTATAGATCTGTAAGAGAAATATAAAGAAAACTCGCAGCTGCAATTGCCATAGCATAAGGAATAGCATCATTGATAATAACCAAACCATAGTAAGCTAAGATTGCTACTGGTAAGGTACTCAAACTAGACAGAGTATTCATCAATAAAGCTTTCTTTCTTGAATAACCTGCATTAAGTAAAATAGCAAAATCTCCAACTTCTTGAGGGATTTCATGAGCGATTACTGAAATAGCTGTAGTAATACCAATAGGTATAGAAACCAAGAAACTTGTCGCAATGATAACACCATCAGCAGCATTGTGAAAAGCATCTCCGATGAGAATCATAGATGCCACTGTTCCATGAGTTCTACACTCCGTCTCATGACAGTGTCGCCAGATAATAATTTTTTCGAGAATAAAAAATAGAATGATACCCATTAATACTGTTATTAGAATCGTATGGGAATCTGTGTGTTCAATAGCGTGTGGTATTAGGCCCATTAAGGCTACAGTGAGAAGAGTTCCACTAGCATAAGCAATTAAGCTGGGTACAAGGATTTCCTGAATCTGTTCTCCAATTCGTAAAAAGATCGCTGCTGTGAAAATAGCTCCGACACTCCCTAACAGACTAAATGATATAATCCATAATATAAGCATTGTGCCTCACATTTTCTCTTAGGAATTCTTTGAACGAAATTATTCACTTTCCTTTCAAATGTATCAGATCCTTAATTTTTATCCACATCTCATTTAATGGTGTTTTCAACTCGCCAATATTTTGTTCTAAAAGAGTTTTCCCATTGACCATTGCAGTGTAGATTTCTAAATTGTAAGGAATCTCCCCTAATATGGGGATAGCTTCTTTTCTGCAAAATTCAATAATAATACTTCGTTGTTCTTTATTTATACTTGCTTTGTTAATAATAACTGCTATAGGTATATTAAAAAACCGAACAAGATCGATTGTTCTTTTCATATCGTGAATAGCAGTTATTGTCGGTTCAACCACAATAATGACTAGAGTCGCATTTTTCAAAGCAGCAATTACTGGACAACCAATACCAGGACTTCCATCAACAACTATGAGTTCTTTATTAAGTTGATTAGCTTTTATATGACTCTTTTGAATCACTTCAGTTACTAATTTTCCTGAATTCTCTGCACCAATGTCTAAAAGTGCATGAATAAAGGGACCAAATCTTGTTTTAGCTTCATATATCATCCCTGAAAGTTTTGTTTCTATATTTATTGCCTTAGTAGGACAAATCCAAATACAAGCACCACAACCTTCACATTTGAATGCATTAATTTCGTAATCGGTCGTGATTGCATCAAAATGACAAACTTCAAAGCATTTTCCGCAATTGACACATTTAAAACCATCTTTTATTGCTAATTTGCCACTTAGAAATCGCTCTGAAGAAATATTTTTAGGATTTAGTAATAAATGAAGATCTGGTGCATCCACATCACAATCTGCCATCAATGAAATTGGAGATGATAATTGGGCGAGTACTGCAACAATAGTTGTTTTTCCAGTCCCTCCTTTCCCAGATAGAATCGTAATTTGTTTCAACGCTCTTCTTGTCAATTTCTTGCCTGCCAAATATGTTTCCATAGTTTCCCGAAAATTGAATCGAATTTCTTACTTGATCCAATAAGTGGAAGCCCATGAGAATATAAATACAAAATTTCATTGTCGTGAGGTATTTCTGATAATAAATTATACTCATTTTTTTCCACCAATCGGATAATACGATTATCTCCGACATTAGAACGATTATTAACTATCCCAAAGGGAATTTTAAGCTTTTTTACAACTTCTATTGCAATTTTTAAATCATGTTCCCCTGCAGGGGTAGGTTCTGTCACGAGAATAACAAAATCAGTTCCTGAAAGTGCTTCAATGACTGGACATGCTGATCCAGGTGGTAAATCTAGGATTATGTGATCAGTGGTTTCTTTGAAAGCAATTTTCTTCATTTCACGTATAATTGGAGTAGCTAGAGCTTCTCCTACTCTTAAGGTGCCCTCATAGAAACTTAAATTTTCAGAAATATTCGATAAATGGTTTTTATTTTTTTCAATTGTTCCCAATCTATGAGATTTCTCTGTTATTGCATTAGTAGGACATGCTAATGTACATAATCCACATCCATGGCATAATTCACTAAAGATCA
This sequence comes from Candidatus Hodarchaeum mangrovi, assembly GCA_016839515.1. Lineage (GTDB taxonomy): Archaea > Asgardarchaeota > Heimdallarchaeia > Hodarchaeales > Hodarchaeaceae > Hodarchaeum > Hodarchaeum mangrovi. The sequence continues at coordinate 12,466 of JAEOUE010000033.1, read as the reverse complement.
TGACTTGCTGAGGAAGAACAGCTAGAGCATTAAATTCACATAGGTTAGCACAAAGTCCGCAATATGTACAAGCTGTTGTGTTCACCATAGGTCTTAAAATATCCACATGTAAATAATGAACCATTGAACACTGAAGAAAGAGGTTATCATTAGGTTCCTCAACATCTAAGTCAAATAAAGCTACTTTATTTGTTTCTGCTAGATAAAGGGCTAGATTTACCGCAATTGTAGTTTTTCCAGTCCCTCCTTTCCCAGAAGCCACACAAATAATCGTAAATTTACCCCCTAATTATGATGCTCATTTCCATGTCCTGTACCTTCTCCTTGGTATTTATGTTGTTGGCAAGCCTCTTTATCGGTAGCTATTTTCAGCTTATGGGTATTATATTGTTCAATAGCCTCTTTAACAGTTCCCTGAGCTCCAACATAAATTTCAATCCCAAATTGCTCAAACAATTGAATTGCCCGATGTCCAATTCCACCACAGATCATAATATCTACATTATATTCACGAAGAAGCCTTGCTGGTAGCTCAGTTCCTCCTCGATGGGTAGAGAAATTTTCAATAATTTCAACCTCGTTATTACTGTCATCAAATATAGTATAACTTGGTACCCGTCCAAAATGGTATCCGACTTGATCATCTAGCCCACCTTTTGCTTGTGAAGGAATACATAATCGCATTTTTCCTTACCTCGATTTATATCTTCTAAAAATTCCTCTGTCTTTTTCCCTGACCTTGGTTTATACGATGGCCTATACCACGTTCTAAACCTGAATTAAAATCCTGGACTGAGTTTATCTCGGTTAATTGTTCATCTAGAAATGCATCGATATTCTGCTGAATTGAACCACCAATTCCTGTATAAACCTTTATTCCAGCATTATTTAAAACATTCCATGCTTTTGGACCTATTTGAGGAGCTATAACTGTTTTCACATGATTATCAATCATTAATTGAGCTGCTTGTATCCCAGCGCCTCCAGCAGCGTTCTGAGCCGCATTAGGAAGAACCTGATCTACTTTTTGTTCCTTTATATCATAAATTATAAAGTATGAACATCGTCCAAATATGTGAGAAAAAGGTTGTAAAAGATCAGCTCCATTCGATGGTAAACCAATTTTCATTTTAACACCTCATATAAAATTTATATTAAAAACAGAATTTGATTCGCTTCTTAAATGAAAATTAGGATGAACTCCATTAAATTCACAATTTTCACTCTTCTGAACGCAAATAATATCATCAGGAAATGGCCATGTATACCCAGATTTTTCCAAATGAAAAAAAAATATTTGATTGGATGCTAATCCATGAACCACAATTTTGATAGTTTGCTGATAGGCTTCTTCAATGTATTGGAAAATTATTGATTTTGAAATGTTCATCATTTCTCCTACTTTTCGTTGTAACAAACCCTCCAAGTCAGCTAGACGAAGGGTCTCTGCCTCATGAAGAGTAATTAGTATCTCAATATCAATTTCTAAAAATGGGATATCTTGCTGTTTAAAACACGGAAAATTGGAATCAGTGCATGTTGTTCGTGGAATTTCTCCTCTTATTCTAAATGCCAATTCTATCAAATTCATGAAGCTATTTTGCATCATTATTCAAAAACTTTATGAATATATATGCAAAAATAAAATATGGATTCAACTATCCGTACTCAAATATTAAGGGTAGAATTCGAATGAAAAAATAGAAAATTTGCCCCTTTTCATACAAAATAGGATAAAAGAATACCAAAATGGAATATTAAAGTGATAATAATGGGATTTAAAGAAACTTATGAAGCAGTAAAAGCAGATCTTTCCATTGGGGAGAAAAACTTCAATGTCATTGTAGAATCTCAACCTGATGGAAGCTTCCTAGCTAAAATGGGAGAAGATTTTCAATCTATTTTTGATGCCCCTCCAGGACTTGGAGGAAACGACCTCGGTCCCTCGCCGCTCCTAGGGATTCTTGCTACTATAGGAGCTTGCATTGGTGCTGTAACTAAATTTTGGAGTCATATTTTAGATGTCCCTATTGATAATATTAAAGTCTTCTCACGAGGTCATATAAACTTAGCTGGTATTTTTGGGACTGATGATGCAAACTATAAGGGAATGTATGATAAACTAGAGCCAATTGTTGAACTTAAAACTTCAGCACCAAAGGAAAAAGTAGATGAGCTTATGGAACAGGTATGGAAGCATTGTCCGATTATTAACAATTTCAACGGCGAATCTGGATTACAATGGCGATTAAAGATAAAATAATTTACCAATAAAATTAAATAACCTCTCACTCCTTTTTTTATATACTTGAAATAGCATTCGAAATTGACCCCTTTAGCATCTAAAAAGTTTAAAAAACAGCTAAAACTAAAAATAAATGTTTATTAGAAATGGAGTGAAAAAAAATACCACGTCCAAGAAGTTCAAGAATTATTAAGTGTGATCCTGAACATCCATATTTTAAACCACGTGGAATTCCTTTAAAAGATATTGCTGGTGTTGTATCTATTACTCTTGAAGAGCTTGAAGCAATTCGTTTATCTGATATGGAAGGTTTGTCACAAGAGGAAGCTGGTAAAGAAATGGGTATTTCACAATCCTCAGTTTCAAGACATCTTGAAGAGGCCCATCGAAAGATTGCTAAAGCTTTAGTATTGGGGTTTGCGATTCGGATTGCTAATCAAGTAGATTTTTTCCATTGTGATAAATGTGGACACACATGGAAATTTGAAGAATCATCTTCTGTTCAAGATTGCGAGAGGTGTAAATCAACGGATATTCATATTCACATTCACTCTGATTCTGGCTCTCAAACTTCCCCATAAAGTTCTGTGTTAAAAATATTGACTCTTCAGTTCCTACATTGCCAAAGATCCAAGATACTCTTCTTATAACTAGGATGGAAAAATTTTTTGGAGATAAACAATGAGGTAAATGAAATGCTCTTCTTACTACCCTATGAGGAAGACTCTTAATTTTATCATACAAAAGGATAAATCATAATTTGTAACGTCTATTCCTTAAGATTCTATGATATACAATTATGTAAAGCGTCAATAAAACCCTGTAAGTTATCTATTTGCATAAAATGGCCAGAATTAGCTAAAACAATTGGTACTATTCCATATTTTCGCAATTCTTCTGGATTAGGAGTGTCTGGAGTGGCCTCTAAAGGTCGTTTGGGAAAATCTTCCTCCCCATAGATAAAGTACCTTGGAATTTTCATTTTATAGAACTTCATATGGAACGTGCTAGGAAGAGTCACTAATGATAATGCACTCAAATAGATACCACGCGGATCAGCATCTCTCCAGAGAGCATTTATTAAAATACTTAAGGGATCCCCTTCGTGAGCTTGCTTTTTTAATTCTTTAATGTATCTAGGATATTCATTCTCAATCCAAACCTTTTCAGAAAAGCTGGTAATCCATTTGGTATTAATTCCTCCTCCAGGAAAGAGGTTACTTTCAGCCAACGTCAACTTTGTGACCAACCCAGGTCTTAAATCAGCTAAATAGATCGCCACGGTGCCTCCCATGCTTTGACCAAAAACCATACAAGAAGAGATGTTTTCATGGTCCAAAATTTTTAAAACTACCTTAGCGTGGGATTCCATGTTATAATTAAAACTTACAGGAGATTCACTCATCCCACAACCAAAGTAATCAATCAAGATAGAGCGATATCCAGAAAGCAAAGGATGATAAACCATTTCAGCAAAAAGAGGCATAGCTGGAGAATTGAGACCTGGAAGATATACAAGAATATTCTCACTCTCTCCTAGATCGTAGTAGCTCACTAATGCATTATATTCCTCAAAGTAAAATGATTTCATAGTAAGGCATTGTGGAGAATTTTCTTTAATCTTTTTGGTTATTCCCAAAAATTCAGAGCATTTGCTTCAGGAAAAACACCAAACTACTATTAATAGATAGTTTAATGCCTTGTGCTCTCAATGACCTCAAAATAACATATAAAGTAGAGGATTGATGAAAATTATAATATAAATTTGGAATCGTAAATTATGGAGTTATAAGATCCTTCATCAAACTGCACTGATATTTTTTGGATTCTTTATTATCCAGTTTGAGTTTGGTAGTCTTATGAAATTTTTATTAATAGTTTCCTCATTATTTGTCTTTATCCTTTTTTTATTGCTTATTATAAGAGAAGAGAATACCCTTCGGTTTTTATTTGTAATGAGGATAAATTAAAATAAAAGTATTGGAAGAAGGATCAAGATCAGAAGTGATAAACAAAATCTCTCCTAAAGATAAATTAAAAATAATTGTGGTTTGTATTAAAGGATAAAAAAATGATATTACAGACGTAGTAATCAGTATACCTTCCCTTAACACTCTAAAAAGAGTTTTTTGACCTATTTAAAGAGGAATTCTGATAAAATTGATCCACCTACAGTTCCAATTACACTAAATGGGATCATTAAAAAGAATAAAGGAAGTGTTTCTGCGATCTGCTGAAATATAAACACATCTGATTGAGCAGGAAAGACTCCGATAATGGCAGGAATGGATCGAATGAATATGGTCAGAATGATGGTTCCTAGTACAGTTATAACCATCGCTTTCAAAGCATCTTTTAAATCATCATTTAAAAGTCCTATAAAGATAGAGGGACCAATTAGTATAACACCTGCGGTTATTTGTGTTAATGGTATTATTTGAGTAAAAGAAACATGTAAAATTGCACTCATTACAATAACAGAGCCGAAAGATGATACTAATATCATTATTTGATCAATTTTCTCTTCTTTTTTCTTATCTAGAAGCATTATAACTTCCCACAGGTGTTTTAAGAATATTTAATACGTGGATCCAATATCCCATATAATACATCAGCAAGAATGTTTGCAGCAATGATGCTAACAGCAATCAACCAGAAAATAGCCTGTGATAATGGCCAATCGTATCTCGTAAGAGATTCGAATAACAATCGGCCCATCCCAAACCAAGCAAAGACGGTTTCGGTCAATGTAGCACCACTTATTACATAGCCAAAGCTAATTGTTATTACCGTAATAAGTGGTAAAAAAGCATTACGAATACCATGATTGAAAAGTACCTGCCGTTCAGGAATTCCTTTTGCTTTGGCTGTAAGAATATAATCTTCAGTTAGGACTTCAACTAGCATATTGCGCATTAACAGCATGTATCCTCCAAAAAAAGCTAGAGTAAGCGTGAGAACAGGTAAAAACATATGCCAACTTATATCAAGAAAATATATAATTGGATTCGTTGGCGGAGGCCAGCTTGTTGAATGACCTAGAGGGAAAATTGGGAAATAAAATGCGAAGAATAAAAGCATCATCATTCCGAGCCAAAAAACTGGAAAACTATTCAGAGAAAGACTTATAGTTATTAAAGCTGTGTCAAGCTTACCCCCATGGCGACTAGCTGCTATAACACCAACTACAATTCCAAGTGCAATTGCAAGGATAGTGGAAGTGACCATTAAGTAGAGTGTATTGGGTATTCTAGCCATAATTTCATCAACTACAGGAGCGTGGGTAGAGAAACTTTCACCAAATTCTAAAGTCAGCATATTTTGCATATAAATAATAAAGTGGTTAAACCAATCCACCCAAGTAGCATCTGCAGGAGGGATTCCATAAAGGATCCTTAGACTTTCAATTGTTAGTGGATCCATTTGAGGAGTAGTATATAATGACATTGGATTCATCCCAAGCACAAAGATTGGGAGACGGAAGATGAAAAAATTGAAAATTAAAATAACGAAGAATAATGCCACAGCGATTATTAATCGCTTGATAAGGAACTTTCGTAAGCCCATAATGGTACCTTCAATTAAAATATTGGGTTAAAGGATATTCAATCACGATCTTAGCTAATTTTATATAAATCTATTGAAACAAGCAAATTCAATCAAGGATGAAACTGATTTGAGTAATAACTATCAAGCTAGCCGATTGGTGACAACCCAATCAACTTTGAAATGGTTCGTTGTAATAGGAATAATTTTAATTTTTATTGGAGGCTTGATTTTATGGAATATCATTCCCTTCATTGGGATAATAACTGTGGGAATAGGAATCGTATTAGTCTTTATATCACTATTCTCTCTCTTTTATCTATTTTTTACTAATAAAGTGCTTCTGCGTCACGATTAACAGTTATTTCCATAGTTATTTGGGTCGATTATTCATTTTTTCATTTTTTATTACAGAATTTTGTAGGATTAATCAATAACTATAGGATGATATTAAGAGAACAATTCTAATAGCAGAGTGGGACTATATCAAAAATTTTTGAATAGCTGGTTTTAATTCTATATTCAATGTGGAAATAAATATTTTTTCCAGTCTTATTTTTATGATCTCCATTTCGAAAATCCTTTCTAGAAAGCTACCTACAATAACAATATAGAGCTACCGGAGATTTTTTCTATAAAATCAATTATAAATTTTTATCCTTCTACTAATATTTTCACTCCTTGAAAAGATTGGGATCTATCATACAAATTTCCTTCAACAATATTTGAAACAATAAAAAGACGAATAGAAAAATACCAATTCCAATTCTGTGTTGAATTTGCATTGTTAAAAATATCTATATCTTCAAGTTGTATCACATATGACCAGCTGATTCTTGAGTTCTCTCCAGGTAAAATTGTTAGATAAAACCATTTCTGACCTGCAAGATATGAGGATCCTTGCCCATTTAGGAGGACACTTCCTTGAATTGATTTTAGTTCAAATGAAGAAAAAAATGATGGATTCCATATCGTAGCTTGGATAATCAAACTTACCATTTCACTCATATTATTCAGATTAATATTAACCTCATTTATCTGAAATTTGAATTCGATAATTGTTTCATATGCATCAATTTCATAAATGGTAGAATATATTAACAAACCAGAAAAGACAATAACTATTAAGAGCCATGTTATTAGAATACTTCTTCTCATTTTATATTACTCTTCTCAAGAACTTTAATTCCAAATTCCATTATTATTTTACTGTAACTAATTTTTATCCTTAGCAATTGATATAGTATTAATAAATCTATGGAATAGAGCAACTTTCAAAATTCTTTCACAGATTTTTTACAGATATCAGCAAATTATTAAAGGGAACTACTAAAACGCGACAAAACTATATTATTCTTCATTTTCAATTTAATAGTTTCAAAGATTATGAAGATAATATCTCAATAAAGGTGCTATTGTTGACTAAAGCGAAACCATATAAAATCATCCACCGTAAAAGTCTGAAAGATCGAGCTCTTGGTGTTTGGAAGCAGTATATTGAAGTTAAACATGGAATTGTTGGAATGGTATTTGTTCTAATCTTTATCATAATAGCATTCAGCGCTCCTATATTATTTCCAATATACCCAGGTGAGTTAGCTCGCGTAGGACCTAATTATGCTGCACCTGAATGGACAATATTTACAGATCCTGATGCTCCACCAAAGAAAAATTATATCCCTGATCCTTATTTTGAAGATGATGCAGCTTGGAATTTCAGCTCTATAGATGCCTATACAGGACTTGAGGATGATCATGGTTCATATACCTATGATACAACAGAATACACTGCAGGAACAAGATCAGTCAAGTTTACTCTGAATGATGATAGTAATACTAGCTCCTTTCGAACGAATGTTAAAGCAAATACTTCTTTTCATTATGGTTATTCCACTCCAACGTGGGTAATTGTTTCTTTTAAATTAAAATCTCGTGTCAATGGAACTCTTGAACCACGATGTGTTTCTCCATATTTCCGACTCCAAATGCCCCCTGATAATCCATTAGGACCTATGTCTGATTACATTTCAAAATTTCCGATTTCTCCTGCTTTCCCTGCTGAATGGCGGAAATATACCAGAAATGTCACCTACCTAGCGTATTATTATATATTCAGGCCAAATTCAACTGTAAAAGCAGAAATAGGTTTAGAATTTAATTTATTGAATCAAATAGCTTCACAAACAGGTACAGCAGAATTTTGGTTTGATGAACTACAAATTGTTTGTCTGCCTAATTTCTGGGGTCCACTTGGGACAACTAATAAAGGCCAAGATGTTATGGCTCAGCTATTCTGGGGAGCTCAAGTCTCCTTATATGTAGGCTTGATTGCCACATTTAGTGGTGTCGCTGTAGGCCTCATAGTTGGATTACTATCAGGATATTTTGGAGGATACATTGACGAAATTCTTATGCGAATTGTTGATTTCTTCTTGATTATGCCCACATTGCCTATCCTGATGGTCTTAGCGGCAATGTTTCAACCAAGTCTGGAAGTAACAACAGTCATCATTGCTCTTTTTGCATGGCCTGGGCCTTCACGAATTATAAGATCACAGGTATTGGTTGAAAAAGAAAAATCCTATGTGGAAGCAGCTAAAGCAGCTGGTGCAGGTGATGTTTATCTCATTTTTAAACATGTTTTACCAAATGTTTTGACACTTGTATTTGTCCAAATGGCCACTGGAGTATCTGCAGCTATTTTAAATGAGGCAGCTTTGAGTTTTCTTGGTTTAACTCCAGTAGATCTAGTTTCTTGGGGAAGGATGCTTCAGGAAAGCTATATTTCTGGAGCTCTAAATATAGGCGCGTGGTGGTTCGTAATACCTCCTGGTATCACAATAGTAATGCTCTCAATGGGATTTGTTTTCATTGGTTATGCTGTTGATAAAGCAATGAACCCCCGTCAACGAAAATTATAGGTGAAAATGACATTGTCAATTCGCATTGAGGACTTAAAAGTATATTACTGCATGAAGAGAGGAAATTGTCAAGCAATTGAAGATATATCCTTCAATATTGAAGAGGGGGAAGCTGTTGGATTAGTAGGTGAATCAGGATGTGGGAAATCCACTGTTGCTTTTAGCATTCTCCGTATGCTTCCTTATCCTGGTCAAATAATTGGAGGACATATATATCTAGATGGGATAGATCTTACAGACTTAACAGAGGAGGAAATGCGAGACATCCGCTGGAAAAGAGTATCAATGGTTTTTCAAGGTGCAATGAATGCATTAAATCCTATTATTCGTGTTAAAGATCAAATTACAGAGGCAATTATGCAGCATGATAAAAAAATAAAACATAAAGAAGCATTAGAAGTAGCTCGTAAACTCTTTAACTTAGTGGGAATGGATCCTGAACGCGTAAATCATTACCCGTTTGAGTTTAGTGGAGGAATGAAGCAAAGAGCTATGATTGTTATGGCTTTAGCATGTAATCCTGTATTTGTTATTGCAGACGAACCAACTACAGCCTTAGATGTAACTGTACAAGCTCAAATAATGGATCTTTTGAAAAAGCTTGTTGATGAACTAGGGATTACTCTAATGTTAATTACTCATGATTTATCAGTAGTTGCTGAGATTTGCAGCAAAGTGATTATTATGTATGCTGGTAAAATAGTTGAATCTGGGAGTGTGATCGATTTATTCTCAAACCCTATGCATCCTTATTCACAAGGATTAATTGCTTCAATACCTTCAATTGAAAAATCCAGTGATCAAACATTAGCATCAATACCTGGACAACCACCAAATTTACTTGATCCACCCACAGGATGTCGCTTTCATCCTCGTTGTAAATATACTCAAGAAATGTGTAAGAATACTGATCCTCCAGCTGAAGAACTAAAAAGTGGTCATTTTGTGTCATGCCATCTTGCAGCAGGAAGGATTAAGTCAGAACATTATAGAATTGGATTGGAGGATAAAAATTGAGTGAAAGCCAAAACCCTTTAGTCACTTGTCGGGGTCTTCAAAAATGGTTTCCAGTAAGTACAGGTTTTTTTTCACAACTTTTCGGAGGAGAAGTCTGGTTGAAGGCTGTAGATAAAATTGATCTCGACATATATGAAGGAGAATTTTATTGCCTTGCAGGAGAATCTGGATGTGGGAAAACAACTATTGGAAAATTATTAATGGGATTAATAGAACCCACTGGGGGTAATGTAATCATTGATGGGATGGATCTTTCAAAAATTAGTAGAAAAGATCTCCGTAGGCTCAGATCTGCAATCCAGACTATTTTTCAAGATCCTTATTCGTCGTTAAATCCGAGATTAAGCTTATATGATACTGTAGCAGAACCCTTACGATTGAATAAAATTACTGAATCAAACCAAGATGAGGAGGAACGTGTGGTTAAAGCATTTGAAGCAGTTCAACTCAGTCCTGCAGAAGAGTTTACTTTTCGCTATCCTCATGAACTTAGTGGAGGACAGAGACAACGAGTAGCTATTGCAAGGGCAATTGTTGTGAATCCCAAATTTATAGTAGCTGATGAACCTGTTTCAATGCTTGATGTATCCATCCGTTCTGAAATTCTAAATCTTTTACAGAAAATCCAGAAAGAGTTCAACATTGCATACATCTATATCACTCATGATTTATCTATTGCTAGTTATATTGGAGATAAGATTGCTATTATGTATCTTGGTAAAATAATGGAAAGAGGCTCAATCAAGCAAGTCATCCATGGAGCTGTTCATCCATATAGCATAGCATTGATCTCTGCTGTACCCAGTGCAGATCCAACACGTCAACGCAAACGTGAAATTCTTCCAGGAGAACCTGGTAGTCCAATTAATCCTCCTCCTGGTTGTCTTTTTGCATCCCGTTGTAGGTATTCAGAAAATAAATGTTTAAAAGAGGAACCCCCATTAGAGGAAGTCGAAAATGGACATTTTTGCGCTTGTTGGTTTCCCCGTCCACCTCTCAATCTCTAAAGTCGAATAATAGCAATTTATAGATTTGCATGCTTGGTGATCCTTTGATGGGAGAAAAAGTGATTTTAGAAGAGCTAAATTATATTTTTAAACTCTTAGAAGAATCGCTTGATAAGATGCAGGATGTTATTCGTCCTAAGATGGGATCAGTTCTTTGGAGAGTATTTTTTCCTGCAGGTGAATTCATGAATCAAAAATCTAATGCAAAGGTAGCAGCATCCATCTTGATAAATATTGATGCACGCCTACAAGAAATGATACAAGTCCTTACAGAACTTAATCACCCGATAATTCCATCAATTAAAAAAATATATGAGTATAATTTGTTGGATCTAGGAAATAAATTAGTTGAAATACCTGAAAGAGCTCAATACATCATTCCACGACTTGAGAGTATAGAAGTTGAGCTTAAAAGAATAATTGATTCTATCAATAATTAATGCTTTATAATAACCACTATATAGATCCTCAAATAGCTTTTTACTAATAAAATCTATAAAATTAAATAGTTATTTCCTAAAAAAGATGCTTAAACCTTTCTAGATTTCTGACTTCAAGGATAGAAATCCATTTTTAATTACTCAGTCAGATATTCATGGACACTCGGTAGAGTTCTTTTTGCATATGTTTTATAGGATGTACTATCTAACAGCTTATGACTTTTTTTCTGGAACTGGATTATTTGATATATTATCAATACAAGAAAAAATCCTGTTTCTAATGATGTAGTAATCAATATGACCATTGCATCACTTAATAATAATGAAAATGGATTATCAGGACCGAATATAAGAAAAGAACCGTAAAAACTAATTTCAGAACGGAAATAATAAAGTAAGAATAAAACTGATTGAGTAGCAAAATGAAAAATCATTATCCCTATAAATGTGATTCTTCCTCTTGACCCAATTAGGTTTATCCAAATAATTTTTTGTTCAATATTGAGGTTTTGACTTAATCCATTAAAAATAAGAAATGACCACAATTTTTGGAAAAATAATAGCTCTAATATAATAACAACGAGAGTTATTGTTATAGAAAGCACAAATAAACCACTAAAGTTAAAATAAGATACATGTAGGAGGAGAAAAGTTATAGGTGAAATTAATACAATAAGAAAAATGAAAAGCAAAAATGGGAGAAGAATGCAAATGAGAATACCTATAATTCCCCCAAAAAGGCTTTCAACAAATAAAACTAATATTTTTTTAATTGATGGAGAATCATAAACTAAATAATAAGTAACAGGACTTATAATACCTAAACCTAGTAGAAAAACAAATGGATTTATCAAAAGAAATATTTCAGGGTAAAAATTATTGAAGACAGATTTAATAGGTAGAAATAAAACAAATGTACGCCAAATAAAATCAAAAAAAATTAACCCACGAGCGAGTATATTTTTAAAAATAACATGATCTAAACTAATAATTGTTAAAAGAACCATAAAAACAGCCATGATTCGGAAAACACGACTTTTTAAAAAATCAATAAAAGATGCAGAGGGGTGATTAGTTACTGCATTGCTTTTTTGATTAGAAATTTCTGGATTTTGAGAATATTTAACATGAGATAATATCATTTTCTCAGATGTTCCGACTGCTTGCCAAAATGGAGAAAATTGTTGATGGAAAGGAGGGATTTCAACATATTGTTTTCTTAGAGGTCTTCCAATAATAACTCCAGCAATATTCTTTTTACCAGAACGATATGATGGTAAAATCGTACTT
>JAEOUE010000164.1 GCA_016839515.1 Candidatus Hodarchaeum mangrovi | reverse complement strand
CCATTTGAGCAGCCCACATGACAGCTGCCATTCCAGAACCACATACTTTATTGACTGTGATGGCTCCTGTCGAAACAGGTAGTCCTGCATAAATAGATGCTTGTCGTGCGGTATTTTGTGCACACCCCGCAGAAATTACTTGTCCCATTATTACATGGTTTATATCTACGGGGTCTAATTTCGACCTCTTGACTGCTTCTTTAATAGCTATTGCTCCCAGTTGAGCAGCAGGAGTATTTGAAAACGCGCCAGACATCTTCCCCATAGGAGTTCTCACTAAACTCGTTATTACTGCAGTATTCATGGGTATAACCTCTTTGATTTTATGGTATCAAAGTAAAAACTTCTAATTTTATACTTTCCTAATTATATTCTTTGATTGATGTGTTTTTTATTGATAAAAAGACAAGTAGTGTTTTTAAATACGCCTCCCACTGTAATCTAAAACGAATAGCTTATAAAGGGCATTTACTTAAAATTACGAGTAGGAGCTAAGGCTTTTAGACAGAAGACATTCCAGAAATAGGACTCTTTTTTTCCTTCGTGGTTGATAAAAGAGTTTAATTTTGAGGTATAATACATGGCGGATCGATCAACATCGCGTAAAATTCTAGGAGAAAAGTTACGAGCAAAAATCGTCTTAATTGGCGATGGTGGTGTTGGTAAGACAGCTCTCCGCCGTGCTTGGTTGGGTGAAGGCTTTAAGACTGAATATTTAATGACTATTGGCGCAGATTTTGCTTCTAAAGAGATTAATTTTTATTTTTCGCCAACTAAAAAGAATTATATCATTAAATTTCAAATTTGGGATCTCGCAGGCCAGCCTAGGTTTAAAGCTGTACGTGATTTATACTATCGGGGTGCAGTTGGTGCTCTGTGCTTCTTTGATATAACCAATCAGGAATCCTACATGAATTTAGTAGAATGGATTAAAAATTACTGGGATTTTAATGGAAGAGGGAAGTTACCTCTAATCATTGTAGGTGCAAAATGTGATCTAAGAGGGAATCCAGCATTTCCTAATCAAGTTGCTTCCAAACATGGACAACAATATGCAGCTGAGCTCACCAAGCTCGTTAGAGAAAAAAATGGCTTTGAAATTCACTATATTGAGACCTCTGCCAAAGATCAAATTAATGTGGATGAAGATTTTCTGATACTCGCAAAAGAGATTATTTCCAGTGTAGATCATCAAGAAAAGGAAAGAAACGATCGCAAAACCAGCCAAAAAAAAATGATATCAGAGCAAATTAAAAGTCAATAAGATTATTTCCCATCTGTTTGAAATTACTTATAATTTCCTAGTTTTTCTCCTTTTAATACAGTTTAAGGACTATTAGATTACTAATCTTGCTCATATGTAATTATGTCGTGACCCCATAAAACTTTATACACAGTTCTTTACAACTTAGAAATAACACTAGAAATGATTGATTTAAACTCTTTTGTTAGAATTCTACTTCTTCTATTATTAGAGGTCAGTTAGATGAAGCAAATAAAGAAGATATTGAAAACTTTTAATTTTGACAAGCAATCACAAGAACAAAATGATATGATACTAGAGATGGTTTATGATTTAGCTATGAATGAAATCATAGAAAAAGAGCAGGATTGGGATTCTGAGGGGGCTCATTTTGATCCTGCAACAAAGATCGTATCCTTTCCTTCTGGAATGATGGAATTATATAAGAAATGTCAACAGAATGATCTATTTTCAATTATTGTTCCAGAAGACTATAATGGTTTTGGTTTAAGTTATACTCTTTGGACTGCAATCATTGAATTAATGGCAAGAGCATCTTTAGCCTTTTCTATGTTTTTTCCGAGTCAGGGGTTGAACATAGAAATTATTAAAAACTTCGGAACGGATGTAGCCCGAGAAAAATACCTACCTCTTCTTGGATCAGGTGATGCAATAGGTGCTATGGCTTTTTCTGAACCTAATGCTGGATCTGATATTTCTGCAGTCTCAACAAAAGCAGAAAAAGAAGGGGATTCGTACTTTTTAACTGGGAATAAGATTTGGTTATCTCATGGAGGGGTAGCAGGGACTTATATTACTTTTGCTGTGACAGATAAAGATAAGGGACCAAGGGGCCTTAGTGCTTTTATAATAGATCCTAAAATTGCTAAGGATGGTTTGGAAACTGTTCGTATTGAGGAAAAAATGGGTTTACATGGATCAATTACTGCACAGATCGCTTTAGATAGAGCTGAAGTTCCCAAAGATAACTTATTAGGACAAGAAAATGATGGATTTCGCCTTATTCTTGGAAGTTTAGCATCTAGTCGAATTGGGATAGCAGCTCAAGCTGTTGGGATTACTGAAACCGCTCTTCAAGAAAGTATCAACTATTCGCTTCAACGAGTACAATTTGGAAAGCCAATAGGATATCATCAGGCAATTAATTTTACTTTAGCAGATATGGCAACAAGTGTTCATCAAGCTCGTTTAAGTTATTTGAACACAGCTCATATGAAGCATTTAGGAGAAGATACACGAAACGAATCGTCAATGGCAAAATATTATGCTACTGAGATAGCTCAAAAAGTAACTTATGATGCAGTTCAAATTCATGGGGGTTATGGGTACTCACGTGAATATCGTGTGGAGCGTTTATTCCGAGATGCTCGTGTATTGACTATTTATGAAGGTACTTCAGAGATGCAAAAGACCATTATTGGTCGTGGTGCATTGGAACGTGCTCAAAAATAAAAAAAACCGGAGGTAACAAGTAATGAATATAATAGTTTTTGTAAAAGCAACGCTTGATCGAAATGCGCCTCTTGATCCTGATGAAATTCATCCAGGAAATCGAGATGATAAAGCTGATGTCATGACTAACAATTATGATAAACACGCTATTGAAGCTGCCCTTCGTATTGTCGAAGGAAAAGGTGAAGGCAAAGTAACTGTAGTATGTCTAGGTTCTGAAATGGCAGATAAAGTAGTAAAAGAAGCTATAGCAATGGGATGCCATGAGGCAATCAGAATTGATAATTCTAATGAGAAAATAACTCACTTTTTTCAAGTTGCTAAAATTCTAGCCGCTGCAGCTAAAAAAATTGGAAACTATGACCTTCTTCTATTTGGTATGCAAAGTTATGACTTTGGAACTGCGACTATGGCCCCCATGGTATCAGAGTTTTTGGATCTTCCTGTTGCCTGTTGGGTTGAGAAAATTTCTTTTGATGGTGGAAAGGTCAAGGTAGATAAGATTATAGAAGGCGGAACCAGAACAGTTGAGCTTGAACTTCCTGCTGTTCTCAGTATTGCGAGTACTGGTGATTATGAAGAACCTCGTTATACCAGTGTCCGTCGAATTATGCTTGCGAGTAAGACAGTTGTTCCTATTTGGCAGGTTAACGAGCTTGAGGTACAGGTTTCAGAGCCAAGTGTAAAGTTTGATGAAATTGAAGTTCCTCCTGCTCGAACTGAGAAGTGTATAATCATTAAAGATGCAGATATCCCTGATATGGTTTCCACTCTAGTGACTAAACTCAAGGAAAAAGGACTTAATATTGGAGCATATAAATAGAGGTGAAAAGAATGACAAAAGTACTAGTAGT
Organism: Candidatus Hodarchaeum mangrovi; assembly: GCA_016839515.1. Lineage (GTDB taxonomy): Archaea > Asgardarchaeota > Heimdallarchaeia > Hodarchaeales > Hodarchaeaceae > Hodarchaeum > Hodarchaeum mangrovi. The sequence continues at coordinate 17,904 of JAEOUE010000164.1, read as the reverse complement.
TTTAGAGTTTGCTTATGGAAAATTAATTGGAGTCACAAAAGAATGTTTAACTGCCGTGAAAGGTCTTGGAGTCGAGACAATTGGTGTTATACTCGGTCATAATATCGATGAACTCGCCTTAGAGGCAACTAAATATGGCATATCAAAAGTATTCAAAGTAGATGATCCTCAATTTGAAGGAGTAAATATTTTATTCCATACACGTACAGTTGAAGCAATTATAAAACAAGAAAATCCTAATATTGTCGTTGCAGGCGCTAGTTTATATGCACAAGAAATGATGCCTCGTTTAGCTGCCCGATTTAATGATGCAATTTTTGCTTCTGTAAAATCCCTTAAAATCGATGCTGACAAAATAGAAGCAATTCATCCTCTCTTTGAAGAAAAATTGTTTGTTAAGATGGAAGGTGATCTCAATAAATTAAATTTCGTTACTATTCTTCGAGGAAATAATCCCGAAGTAGAACCTGATGCTTCTTTAACAGGAGAGGTTATTAATTTTTCACCAGTAGTTGATACAAAAGATCAAAGGGAACATTTTATTGAAGAAAAAATGGCTAAAGTATCAGTAGATATTACTAAGGCCAAACTTTTAGTTTCTGGTGGTCGTGGTGTTGGTACCAAAGAGAAATTTTCTATAATTTTTGATACAGCTAAAGCATTAGGTGGTGAAGTAGCAGCTAGTAGAGCAGCAGTAGATGCTGGATGGGTACCACATGATCATGAGGTTGGTCAGACTGGAAGTACTGTAAATCCTGATATTTACATAGCATGTGGAATTTCTGGTGCTATTCAGCATCTTGTTGGAATGCGAAACTCTAAAACAATTATTGCTGTAAATACTGATGAAGAAGCACCAATCCTAGAGATTGCTCATTTCGCGATTATTGGAGATCTTCATGCGGTCCTTCCTGAATTAACAAAACATGTTTAGACTATCTAAACTGTTTTCTTTTTTCTTTTCTGAAATCAATTTTTACATTACTAGTTTAATGACCTTGAGTCTTATTAAACAGCTGAATTATAATCGCCAAAACTTCAAATAAGTTTTGTCAATAACAAGAAATAATTTCCGAAAAAGGACAATAGTGTTGGAACTGCTTTATATCTTCTTGATTTAGAATATTTTATGTCCTACTAAATACTTCTAAGAATCTTCAAGATTATAAGCAAATTATTCTTTGCAAAACAAGTCAAATGAATTATGGGTTTAAAAATGTTTCAAGAAATTCTTAAAATATTACAGGAATGGTTTTGGACCGCAGAAAGAAAAATGTATTGGCCAAAAGGGATTGAACCCTATGGTCAAGTTATTACTAACTTAATTTACATCAGTGCTTTAATTGCAACTATAATAGTCATAATTGGTATTTATCGTGGGATACGTGTTTGGTTTCATGGGAGATATGATAGATCTGATCAGAAATTTTTCTCATTTTTTGTTTCTGTTATGAAGAAGGGGTTTAAAAACCTTTTTTCACGCTCTTTCCTGAAAAGGATCTATTATAGCATTGGTGGAGGAATATTTAAGCGAGATACTCGGGGAAAAACAAGTTTTGCAGCACATTTAATGATTATGTTGGGTTTTCTTGGAGCCATGATAGCAACAATAATTGCAACTATACATGAATATATTTTTCATGAAAAGTTACTTATTGGACCAATATATTTGGCTTACTCATTTGCAGCTGATTTTGCAGGAGTACTTCTTTTCTTAGGAGTTTTGCTTGCAATTATTAGACGATATGGTATTGATCGTGATTATTATCCTCGTGCTGGCTTTGAAGATTTACTCCTTTTACTCCTTCTCTTCTGGGTAGCATTTTCAGGATTTTTTGTCGAAAGTACAAGAATTCTCTATGGATTAATTAACACTCCTGATTTTATTGAGTTTGAGTGGGTATCATTTATTTCAATGCCAGTAGCACAAATAATATATTTTTTAACACCAAATATTACCAATTCACAAATTTTTGCGCTTCATAGTTTCTTTTACTTTACTCATCTGACAGCAGCGTTTATTGGAGCTGTATATCTTACATTTGGTAAATTTTTCCATGTAGGCATTGGGGTTGCAAACATACTTCTAAAGGATATTGAGATCCCCAAAGGACAACTTAATTTTCCTGCTGAGGGAATAAGTAAAATAGAAGATTTCTCCTTTTACCAACTCTTGGAAGCTTCTGCTTGTATGAAGTGTCATTTTTGTCATAATTATTGTCCTGCTCAAGACTCAGGGGAACCACTTTCCCCTTTGAAAGTTATCCAGAATATTCGTGATTGGGGAAAAAAGCAATACGGATTGATTCGTTCTCAAAAAAATGTCCCTATACTAGCTGATAATCAAGAAAAATCTGGTTTAACTGAAGATGTTTTATGGGCTTGTGTGACCTGTTATGCTTGTGTCAATGCTTGTCCTCATATGATTAATCACGTTGATATGATCGTTGGATTAAGAGCTACACTTGTAGAACAAGGATTAGTTCCTGGAACTTTTACTACAATGCTTGAATCAGTTTATCAATATGGGAATGTTTGGAATCAACCTAAAAGAGATCGAACACAATGGTTAAAGGAGGGAATCCTTCCTAAAATAAAAGATTCAGAGTCAAAACTTCTTTGGTTACCAGGGGATACTTTAGCATATGACCCACGAAATCAAAAAGTAGCTCGTGCAACCTATGAAATATTTAATAAGATTGGGCTTGATTATGGAACTTTTGAAGACGCTGAAAAGAACGATGGTAATGAAATGCGTCGAATAGGAGAAGAAGCCCTATTCCAGATGCTTGCTGAAGAAAATATTCAGATGTTTAAAAAACGAGAGGTTAAAAGAATTGTGTGTTCATCACCTCATGCCTATAATACAATTAAAAATGAATATCCCGAATATGGGGGAAAATTTGATGTTGTACACATAAGTCAATTACTTTCTGAACTGTTTGAAGATGGTAGACTTAAATTTTCGAAAGAATTAAATTATGATGTGGTTTTCCATGATCCATGTTATTTAGGGCGGTATAATAATATTTTTGATGCTCCTCGAAAATTGCTTCAGGCTATACCCGGGATTAAACTCTCTGAAATGCCAAATCATAAACAGTTTTCTTATTGTTGTGGAGGTGGTGGAGGAAATATGTTCAGAGACACCCCTGAATGGGTAGAAATGCGTATTTCTGAACGACGGGTTCGAGAGGCTAGAAAGACCTTTAATGAATTTAAAGCAGATAATGTAAAAAGTACTCAGAGGAAAAAACTATTGGTAACTGCTTGTCCTTTCTGTATGTCGATGTTAACTGATGCAGTAAAAACACAACAATTTGAGGAGATTTTCGAGGTAAAAGATCTTGTTGAAATTATAGCAGAAGCATTAGCTGATCTTCCATTAGTAAATTATAGTTTCACATGAGATGTATATTAAGAACAACACACAATTCATTATCATTCGGTTTGATACCAAACTCCTTTAGATATAAGAGAGAATAACCTAGAAGATACTATTACACAATTATTCATTGTTGTGAGTAAGTGAATCTAATGAAATTAGAACCAATGATTTACACAAAAAACATTGAAAATTCAATTAAATTCTATCGGGACATTTTAAGATTTGAAATAGATGAATATTATCCAAATAATGAGAATCCTACATGGATCGCTGTTCGTATTGGAAATGATCGTTTTGGTATCGGAAGAACTTTTCCTGATATTAACCACAAGCTCCACCCAAGAGGGATTGATGGTTCTGGGGTTCAATTTTATATTAGAGTTACAGATGTAGATGAATTATATAAAAACTTTCGAGATAAAGTAGAAATAATTGATGATATTGAAAATAAGCCCTGGGGAGATAGAGAATTTACCTTCAAAGATCCAGATGGATATTTATTATCATTTTATTCAAAAATTAATTAAAAAATCATAAATTGTCCAAATTATTGCTTAAATGATAAAAAGCATAGAGGTTTATTAAAGGAGATAAGAATAATAATTAAATTATTTTCTTTAATAGAATAATTGATTTTCCCAATTTTCAATCATTTTGGATGGTTTCGTCTTGAAGAAGTATTTTATGATAATCAATCCCACTGCTGGGGGCGGTCGTGTAAAAAAACAATGGCCTGAGATTATAAAACCATTAATTGATGAAATTGGAATTGATTATGATTTCGAGTTCACTTCGTACCCTCATCATGCAATTGATATTGCTAAACAACGTGTAAGCGAGGGATATGAAATTATATGTGCAATAGGAGGAGACGGAACCGCAAACGAAGTGTTAAATGGGGTCCTTAAAGCAGATAAGAAGGGAATATTTGCTGCTATTCCCTTAGGGTCAGGAGATGATATTCCCACAGTTTTTGGGATTCCTGAAAAAGATTTAAATGCTGCTATTCAATGTCTAGTTAATGGTAGCAATTTATCTTTTGATGTTGGCTATTGTGTGAATGCAGATAGATACTTTGCAGGAGCAGCCTCAATGGGATTTGATGCAGAGGTCGCAAACCGTGCTAATAGAAGCGGAAAGAAACGCAAAGGAGCAAAAAATTATCAAATTGCTGTATTCGAGACTATCTTAAAATTCCGACCTTATGATTTAAAAATTACAATAGATGACCAGGATCCCATCCAAGCGAGAAGAATGCTCCTTGCGATTGGAAATGGTACACGTTATGGTGGAGGTATGCATATCTGCCCAGCAGCTTCGGTTCAAGATGGTATATTTCATACAACTGCTTTAAAAAAAGTCAGTCGTTTTACATTACTTCGTTTATTTAGACTTATTTATGATGGTGAACATGTCTATCATTCTAAGGTCGAAACTTTTCAAGGAACTAAATTTTTTGTTGAGTCTGTAGCAAATAAATGCTTATATCAAGCAGATGGAGAAATTCTTGGTTTTTTACCTGAGACATTCATCACAAAACCCAGAGGTATTACTGTTCGTGTTCCGGACCCTTGGATTTCTTATTCCAAAATTTGGGAAAAAAGATTGCAACTTAAAGGAAAGAAAATTCCAATTTATTAGATTATTTCGAATAACATTGAAAATCATTTTGACAAAGATTGAGTGATAAGTTATTTTATGGAAATGATAATCTTTAATTGATAAAGAGATGTTTAAAGGACGAAAGGAAATGAAAATTAAGAAAATTCATGCAAGAGAAGTTTTTGATTCACGGGGAAATCCCACTGTAGAAGTTGAATGTCATCTCGATAGTGGAACAATTACGCGAGGAATGGTGCCATCAGGCGCATCAACAGGTGTTTATGAGGCTCTAGAACTCCGAGATGGAGGCTCTAGACTTATGGGAAAGTCTGTTTCGAAAGCAATAACTAATGTAAATAATAAGATTGCACCTAAGGTCGTAGGAATGGACCCAGCCAATCAGGAGGAGATTGATAAATTAATGATTAATCTTGATGGTTCAGAGAATAAATCAAAACTTGGTGCTAATGCAATATTAGGTGTTTCCATGGCAATCTGTAAAGCAGGTGCTATAAGTCAAAAAATTCCATTATATAATCATATTGGAAATTTAAGGGGAAATAATAAGTTTATTCTCCCTATACCTTGTTTAAATGTCATTAATGGTGGTAAGCACGGTGGAAACAATATTGCTTTTCAAGAATTCATGATTCTTCCAATTGATGCACCAAGTTTCAAGGAAGCCATGGTTTTAGGAGTTGAAGTTTATCATAATTTGAAGAAAATTATTAAGGCAAAACATGGTGTTACGGCAGTCAATGTTGGGGATGAAGGTGGATTTGCACCTCCTTTAAATAAGGTTGAAGAACCTTTAAAGTTACTTATGGATGCTATTGATAAAGCAGGTCATACAGGGAAATTTCAAATAGCACTTGATCCCGCTGCTTCAGAATTTTACCATGATGGGAAGTACTTAGTTGATGGAAAGGAATTAAGTTCTGATGAATTTATTGAAGTTTATGAGGGATTTATTGAAAAATACCCGATAATATCAATTGAAGATGCATTTGATCAAGATGATTGGAGTACATTCCAAAAATTTACTGCTCGTAACGGGGATAAAATCCAAATCGTCGGTGATGATCTTCTTGTCACGAATGTAAAACGAATTCGGACTGCAGTTGAGAAAAAAGCATGTAATGCTCTTTTACTAAAGGTTAACCAAATTGGTTCAATTACTGAAAGTATAAAAGCCGCAATGCTTTCTCATCAAAATAAATGGGGTGTTATGGTAAGTCATCGTTCGGGTGAAACCGAAGATCCTTTTATTGCCGACTTAGTTGTTGGACTTAAAACAGGACAGATTAAAACTGGAGCACCCTGTCGCTCTGAACGTCTTGCCAAGTATAATCAATTGATTCGCATTGAAGAACAGTTAGGAGATCACGCCAAGTACGCAGGAAAGAATTTTAGAAACCTATAAGATAAGCATATCTAATCTTTTTCTTTTCCCTTTTTTCACTATTCTTACGCGACCAAAATAGTACAGATTATCAAATCTTTTTGTAATATTAATTAGTAAAGGGATGGAATAAAGTTTTGTACCAACTGTATAAATTAGATGGTTGAATTGTAATTTTGTTAAAAATTACATTTATTAAGTCAGATTCAGACTCGTTAATTTGACGAAAATACCAATCCTTGGAGATAAAATCGTCTTTAATAAGAAAAAATAATTTTAATTCTAAAATAAATTCTAAACGTGTGTAAACAATGTCAAAAAGCAGAAATGAGAAATACATATTATGGTTTGATGAACTCAGAATCGCGGATGTCCCTCTTGTAGGGGGTAAAAATGCGTCTCTGGGTGAGATGTATCATTTCCTTACTGAGAAAGGTGTCAATATTCCTAATGGGTTTGCAGTAACAGCAACTGCCTATCGTCATCTTCTCAAGGATGCTGGTATTGAGAAATCTATTCGTGATGCTCTTGCTGGCTTAGACACTCATGATATCAAGAATCTGCAAGAAAGAGGTCGTAAGGTTCGGTCAATTATTCGATATGCCGATCTTCCTGCTGATTTGGAACAAGAAATTCGGATGGCTTATAAGAAACTTTGTGAACTAGTTGAACGATCAGATGTTGATGTAGCTGTTCGATCTAGCGCTACGGCTGAAGATCTTCCTGATGCATCCTTTGCGGGTCAACAAGAAACCTTCCTAAACGTACGAGGTGAAGAATCATTATTAGATGCATGCAAATCATGTTTTGCCAGTTTATTCACTGATCGTGCTATTTCTTATCGAACAGATAAAGGATTTGGTCATTTTGACGTTTACCTTTCGATTGCGGTCCAAATTATGGTTAGATCTGACTCTGCTGCTTCAGGAGTTATTTTCTCCATTGATACTGAATCAGGATTTAAGGATGCAGTATTTATTACTGGTGCTTATGGGCTTGGCGAAAATGTAGTTCAAGGTGTGGTGAATCCAGATGAATTTTATGTTCACAAACCAACCTTAAAACATGGAAAACGTCCAATAATTGGAAAAAGATTAGGATCCAAGGAAATTATGATGGTTTATACATCTGATCTTCGTCGTCCAACTAAGAATGTAGAAACTCCTGATTCGATGCGACAACATTATTGTATAACTGATGATGAGATATTAGAGCTGGCGAGATGGTCTGTAATTATTGAAGATCATTATGGAAAAGCTATGGACATTGAATGGGCAAAAAATGGTGATGGCGATTACGAAGGTGATGGGAAACTCTATATTGTTCAGGCTCGTCCAGAAACAGTTCATTCCCAGAAAGAGGCTAATATAATTGAAACTTATGTATTAGAAGAAAAGAGTAAGGTTTTAGTCACTGGTCAAGCTGTTGGATCCAAAATTGGGCAGGGAAAAGTGAATGTTATTGAGAGTTCTGCTCGGATTACTGAGTTCAAGAAAGGAGAAGTCTTAGTAACTGATATGACTGATCCTGATTGGGAACCAATCATGAAGATTGCTAGTGCTATTGTTACAAATAGAGGTGGTAGAACGTGTCATGCAGCAATCGTGTCTCGTGAACTAGGCATTCCAGCAATTATTGGGACAGAAAATGCTACAGATATTCTCAAAGACAGCCAGGAAGTGACAGTATCTTGTTCAGAAGGTCAAGAAGGTGTTATTTACGAGGGAATTCTCCCCTTTAGAATTGATGTAATAAAATTAGACTCTATGCCAAAAACTCGTACTAAAATTATGATGAATGTAGGAATCCCAGAGAAGGCTTTTGTTCAAGGCCAGATTCCCAATGATGGTGTAGGATTAGCACGTGAAGAATTTGTTATCAATTCATATATAGGTATTCATCCTTTAGCGCTTTATCATTATGATGAATTAAAGAAAAAAGCTGATAAAGATCCTGAGATTCGAGACATTATTCGAAAGATCGATGAATTAACTGCTGCTTATCCTAATAAACGTGAATTCTTTATTGAACAATTGGCCATGGGATTAGGGCGTATTGCTGCAGGGTTCTATCCTAATGATGTTGTAGTTAGATTATCGGACTTTAAAACAAATGAGTATGCAAATCTCATTGGTGGAAAATTATATGAACCAACTGAGAGTAATCCCATGATTGGATGGCGTGGTGCTTCTCGATATTATGATGAATCATTTAAACCTGCCTTTGTTATGGAATGTGAAGCTATTAAACGAGTTCGAGATGATATGGGTTTAACTAACGTTATCACTATGGTTCCATTCTGTAGAACAGTAGAAGAAGGCAGAAAAGTCATTCAAGTAATGTCAGAAGCTGGTCTAAAACAGGGTGAAAATGGGCTTGAAGTATATGTCATGGCTGAAATTCCTTCTAATGTCATTCAAGCTGATGGATTCGCTGAAGTTTTCGATGGGTTTTCTATTGGAAGTAATGATCTCACACAACTAGCATTAGGACTTGACCGTGACTCCGAGCTTGTGGCTCATATTTATGATGAACGAAACGAGTCTGTAAAGAGACTGGTTGCTTCAGTTATAAAAATCGCCAAAGAAAAGGGTAGGAAAATAGGTATTTGTGGTCAAGCACCTAGTGATTTCCCGGAGTTTGCGACTTTTCTTGTTGAATGCGGTATTGATTCAATGAGCCTGAATCCTGATACTGTGGTTAAAACAAAATTAGATATTGCTAAAAAAGAGAAAGAATTAGGGATTTCGCCTTAAGTCTTTCTTTCTATTTTTTCTAACATATTAGATGGAAGAGATTTATCAAAATCTTGATTTGATCTTATTTGTTGAAGTAGTCAATACAACGCAAACAGAGGACTCCTAAACATAGATTTTTTGAGATTTGAATGGAATGGTTATCTGAATTGTAGTTTATTGCCTCTGTCGGACAAATAGACTCCAAAGGCTTTAAATTTTGGTTTACCTGCAGTCTAGTAGTAATAAAGGCTTGAATTTTTATTATATCCTGCAATAAACCTGTTTCTTTATTTTTTTTCTTTTTTGAAAAGAGCTTGGAAAGAAGTACAATATCTAGTGAAAGTAATAATAGAATTATTAAGATTAATGTACAAAATAATAAAAACATTATTTGGGGGGGTGTCAAAGTTAATTTCACACCATTCCTGAAACAATTACCTCAGGATTGAAAAATAATAAGAATATTGGCTTATATTTCTCTTCATAATTCTCAAGCATTTTTTGAAAACCAAATAGATTACTGATATATGGGAATAGATAATTAAAATAAGTTATATTATTATCTGCTATTCTTAAAGTCAAATGTGCCTCACCAAGGGGAAATAAAAAGGTTGATGTAACTTCCCCATTAATTATATTGGGAAAATTAATTTCTTCTGATTTATAATCCTCTGATATTAGTGAAACCATTCTATTCAAAGAAAGAAATAGCTCTGAATAGGTAACTTTTAAGAGACTTTGAAGTGTATTATTATTGTCATAAGCATATTGTAGAAATTTCGTTGAAGTGTTTATTTTAGTATGAAGATTGATTCCATATGGTAGAATATTAACTGTCCTTGTTAATGGACCACTTATTCCCCACTCTTTTAATAGATCACTAGTTGGAGTTTTCACCTGTGAAAATTCTGCATATATTTTATTTTTTTCCATCCTTCTTATAAACTTCTGAAAAGAGTTAATGAGTCTAATACACAATCCTTTCACTTTGTTTGAATCAATTGTAACTTGTGGTTCTTTAATACCTCCTGGACAGATGATGTTTCTAGGTGAAAGGTTATCCCAGTATTTTTCAAGCATAGTTAAAAATTCGGAGTATGCTTTATACGTTTGCTCATTCAATCTCCTATCATTGATGAAATAAGAAAACCAATGTAAAATAAATAGCTCGTTCATCACTCGTTCTAAATTTAATAAAAATCCTCGAAATTGAAGAACACTTTGTGATAACCGAATACCAGCTAAATATTCTAATGCTTCAGATAAATGAACCTGTATTGAAATTGCCATTAAATGGGTTTTCTGTTCTAAGATGGGAAATAATTCTTTATATGATTTATTTAATAGTGTTGGATAAATTTGGGTATTAATTTTAAATTTTTCATTTACAAAAGTAAAAATATTGGCTGGATTCAAATTTGATAAGGCTTTCTGAGCATTTAGATTAGATCTAGAGAGAAAAGGAAAATGTACAGCAGGATTTGACATTATCTAACCCTATTATTAGAGAATAAACAGTTCAATTTAATCTTTCTATTTAATCGGTTTCAAGCAATCATAATTTTATAGAAATTGGATTTAACCTATTTTAACATAGGTCAAATAAAGAAGTATATGAATAATTCAGTGTTCTTTCTGCTCAAAGATTGCCATTGAAGATTTTTCAATAACTCCTTGCTTTAATTGAAATTAATTTATAGGAAATTAAATGGAATAATCCATCAAAGTATTAATGTCCTAGATTTTGAACATCTAAGATACTATCAACGATTTGTTTATATCCTGTGCATCTACAAATAATTCCATTAAGGGAGTGTTCTATTTCGGAGCGGGAAAAAATTTTCCGTTTTGATATTAAATAATAACTCATAAGAAGAAATGCAGGAGTACAGAATCCACATTGTACTGCACCATTTTTAATGAAAGCTTTTTGTAGATTAGATAGATTTTCTCCATCAGATAACCCTTCAACAGTAGTTATCGCTGAGTTTTTTGCTTCTATAGCTAATATCAAACAGGATTTAACTGGAATTCTATTTAATAAGACAGTGCAGAGTCCACAATCTCCTTGCCAACATGCAGCTTTCACAGATTTAATATCAAGTTTATTTCTTAGTACATCAAGAAGGGTTTCATTCGGTAACACCGAAACTTCTATTTTTGAACCATTAATTATTAAATTAATCGATGTTTTCATTTGAGAAACTCCCGTAGTATTATTCTTGTATATATTTCAGCAATATGAAATCTATAATCCTTTCCAGAGCGTACATCTGATATTGGTTGAATTTTTGCTTGAATTTGTTTCCATATGATTTGAAATAGATCTTCTTTGGTTTGATTTCGATTCTTTGACAGAATTGCTGAAACATCTATTAAGATAGGTGTAGAAGCTACTGCTGTATAAGCAAACAATGTTTTCGTCCTGTTTGAAGCTCCTGTAACACCTACGAGTGCTATATCTTCCACTCCTCTTTTCATTTTAAGATAGGCTGATTTTGTTTCCTCTTCAGGTATAGGTAACCTGATTTTTGTAATAAGCTCATCAGGTTCCAAGCAATTTTGTTTAACTCCTTTGAAGAAATCTTCAATTTTTACAGTGCATTTTCCTTTTTTTATAGACTGTATTTCTATTATTGCATCAAATACAAGTAATGGACCAGCACTGTCAGCAGCTGGTGAAGAAGTGGCAATATTTCCAGCAATTGTGGCTCTATTTCGAAGAATCTCATCACAGAAATTTTGTAGTGATTGATACAATGCAGTAAAGAGTGAATCTAATTTTGGGAGGGTTAGTACTTTTGTTACAGGAACGGCAGCTCCTATAGTAAGGAATTTATCATTTAAATTCAGTTCGTTTAACTCTGGTATGTTTTTAACATCAATAATCAATTTAGGTTGTTTTATCCTATGACGAAGTTCGGGTAAAAGGTCTGTACCCCCTGCTAAGACTACTGCATTTGATTGATGGATATTAAGTAAAGATAAAGTTTCTTTAAGAGTATTTGGAGACACAAACTCAAATTCTGGCAAAGTTGTGTAGGAAATAGTTGTATTCATCTCTAGCCTTCCAAGATTTTTTCTTTTAATTGTTGAATTAGCTCAGGTTTTTGAGTAAGAATTGCTTTCCAGATATTCTCTGCAGTTAAAGGGAGGTCATTAATTGATACCCCAATTGCATTTTGAATAGCATTTCCTAAGGCAGCGGGAACTCCTAACATGGTCAATTCCCCAATGCCTCTTGCTCCAAAAGGACCATCGTGTTGCGGATTCTCAATTAAGAATGAAATAAATTCTTTTGGGACATCACCTGAGCGAGCAACGACATAATCAACAAGGTTAGGATTGAGAAGCATCCCCTCATCGTTATACTTTAATTCTTCATTCATAGCAAGAGAAAGGGCCATTACACTACCTCCAATTATCTGGCCTTCACAAAGTAAAGGATTAATTGCTTTGCCTACATCGAAAGCAGATATCAATCGTTTGATAATGATTTCACCAGTTAAACCATTTAATTCAATCTCGACACCTTGAGCTCCAAATGTTTCAAAGATTGCAGGATTCCCTGCTCCTGTTTCAGGATCCAAAATTGTCATTTTTGCTATATAAGAACCTCTTCCTATAATAGGTCCCCCAATAGACTCACCAGATGGAAACATGTATCCCATCACAACCTCTGCTAGGCTTAAGTTTTTCCAAGGTTCCCCTTTAGAGAAAATTAATTCATTTTCTAAAACCAATTCAGAGATAGGGACCTTTAGCACTTGACTTGAAATACTAAAAATTTGTTTCTTGGCGTCAAGACATGCATTTCTTACAGCATTTCCATCCATGAATAACGATCGTGATCCAACTGTTTGCCAAGTATAAGCATCTGAATCAGTATTCCGAATTCCACTAATTGTTACTTTTTCAATAGGTAATCCAAGTTCTTCAGCTGCAATTTGACTTAATGAGGTGATCGTTCCTTGTCCCATTTCTGTAGTTCCAACAGAAATAAAAATACCTCCATTTTCATCAAATTTAACAAATGCTGAAGATGCGCTATTTGGAGGTTGAGCAGGGCCTTTCATAAAGCAAGCAATACCTATTCCATTGAACAACCATGGTTTTTCTTTTGGAGGAGGAGATTTATGGTCAAATAATTCTTTCCAAACTTTTTCCAAACATTCATCCACACTTCCTGCATCCACTCTTAGTTTTTGTTGGTTGGCAGTATATGATTTTCCTGGTTTTAATGTGTTCAATAAACGGAACTCTACAGGGCTTATTCCTAATTTGTTTGCAATCAGATCATTTTGGCGTTCAATTGCCCATAGCAGCTCCATATGTCCAAAACCTCGGAAAGCCGTTGCATAAGGTTTATTTGTATAAACAGTATAGGAATCAGATTTGATATTTTCAATATCATAAGGACCAATTGAAACATATCCTGCAGCTCGGCCTACATTAACTGCATAGTCAGCACATGCACCTGAATCCCAAATGTATTCAATTTCCTGTGCAATAATCCTTCCGTTCCCCTTAATTCCACTTTTAATTGTAGCAACCATACCTACTCTGATAGGAGCACTTTTGAAATTTTCTTCACGATTTAATGTAAGTTTCACAGGAAGATTTCCTGCTTTCCTAGATAGTAGAACAACCAGAGGCTCGAAATTTAAGCCTGCTTTTCCACCAAAACCTCCTCCTATGAATGGAGAATGAACAGTGATTTTTGAAGTCGAAATAGCAAAAGTAATCCCCAAAAGGTTCCTTACAGTAAAGGGTGATTGTGCTGAGGACCAAACCTCGATTGATCCATCTTGTTTATAATGACCAAGGGAGACTATTGGTTCCATATATGAATGAGACACTTGGGGCATGGTATAGGTATTCTCAATAATGTGATCTGCTTCGGAAAAACCTTTTTCTATGTTTCCTTTACGTAATTTAAAGTGATTGGCGATATTAGTTCCAGCTATTGGATTAAAAGCTGGCGAATGTTCATATTCATTCATTTTTTCATGGACAAGAATTTTTCTTGATTTTTTTGCTTTAACTGGATCAAATATTGCTGGTAATGGTTCATAGTCAATTTTTATTTTTTGTAATGCGTCTTCAGCGATTTTCTCTGTTGTAGCTGCAATCGCTACCACGGGTTGTCCCACCCACCGAACTTTTTCAAATGCGAGGATGTCGCGATCTCCTGCATACAGACCAATTTTAACAGGCCAATCTTTTCCCGTAACAATTGCTTTTACACCAAATATTTTCTCTGCATCTGATGTATTAATATTTATAATTCGTGCATGAGCATATGGTGAGGTTAGAAATTTCGCATAAAGTAAATGTGGTATATTATTAACATCAAATGTAAAAATCGCCTTTCCTGTGATTTTTTCAAAAGCATCTTTTCTAGGAATAGATTGACCAATAATTTTCTGCATGTTCCATTCACCTAATTGTAGTCATATTTTTTCTCTTCTGAACCTCCACCAACAATTTCTATAAATCCAAGTTTATCAACAGTGATATGATCCTCCTCCTTCAGTGGAGTATCCAAACCTAACTCTGATCGATTCATTATATGTCCATTTATCAACAGAATTGTTCCTTGACTTAATTTATCATTTTTTAGCAAGATATCTTTTAGGATTGGATCCATTTCAATAAGTTTTGTTATTACATGTCGAATCGTTGGACTGGTGTTTTCTAGAAAATCTAGTTTGATATTTGTTCCCAGATTAGTTCCAAGTCGACCATAAAGATTAATTTGAATGGAGACCATAAGCATTCTCCATCAAGTGGGAATTCCTTGAAAAGGATTCTTCTTTTAATCAATGGGTTTTAAAATCAACCAAACACTAGTGATTGATGATGACACGAAGAAATCTTCGGAAAGAAATCATGTCTTTTATCAAGCTAGAAGTTGCTGAAAAAAAAGCAGACTGGGGTGAGTTGAGGAGAGTAAAAGAAAAAATAATAGTAAAGAAAGGATTACCTAATCTTCCATCTTTAATTTTTCATACGACCGAGGGATTATCTTATTTTGCACTGATTCGCTGGAAAAATGAGTTAAGGGTGTATAGCTTTAATCAAGAAGGAGTAATTATAGATGGTCAATCATTTATAGATGATCTTGAAGCTGCTTATAAAGAAATAAAATCAAAATCGAAAAAAGTAAGTCGTTATCCTCCAATTCAAAAACCTAAGACTTTAGCTGAATCTAGTTCAGAATTAGACTTGAAATTCAAATTTTTTTGGGAAAATCTTGCTAAGAAATTCGAAATCCCTTCCAAAACACGTAAAAATAGACCATTAATCCGTGGAGTTGATCATGAGAGAACTGGTATAGATGAGACCGCAATTGATGGTAAGTTTATCGAGATTCCTATTAAATCTTCTGAAAAATCGTTTTTATTTACCTATTATTGCTTATTGTTCTTTTTACCATCAAATATGGAACGAGAATCCGAAATTTCAGGTTTTTTAATTCGATTTCTGCTTAGCAAGTTTCCAAAATTTAGAGGGAAAATTACAGAGGGAGATCTAGATTCAATTTCACGAAAATTCGCAAAATGGAATCACTTGAGTATAAAAGAAATTTTTAAAGTTCTTTATCGAATTTCGGAATATTATACAGAGAATTGGGAAACTTCAGACATTATGAGCTTGTTCGAATATTCTTTACCTCAAGATCTTGGAATTTCTGAAGGCCTTGTAGAAATTTTCTGTCATTTATACAAAGAATCAAGAAGAATATCATTTTTATTCTTATCTAATATCTTGGGTATTCCCTATTCCCATTATTGTAATAAAACTGATTTATTACAGGATTCTCTCCCTATTCAGATATTCAATTCTCTTAGAAATTTTAATTTTATACCAGTTTTATCTGCTTTAAATTCTAACAGGCCTCATTTCAATAAAGGAGAATTAAAAGCACTCAAAGAAGGTATCCAATATCAATTTAGCAAATCGGTTAAAATTCTTAGTGTTTCAAACAATATGATTGAACTGTACAATAGGAGTGATTTAGTTGTATTAATAACTCTTATAACTCAATTACTTTCAAGTGGTACCGAAAAAGTCGTTTTTGAGGATAAAATACCTATAAATTCTCAAAGTTCTATTAGACTGAATATTAAAGATTATCAAAATATTGAACATACACCTCTTCGTTTGAATTTTCAAATTCTAGATAATATAAAAAGTAATCAATCTCCTCTTTTTTCTGGAGCTATAATAACCTAGAAGATGATAAATCTTTTTTATCCTGATTATGTTTATAAAAATGAAAGTTTTCTTCCTTCAATACATAATCAAGGCAAATTTAAAGTCAAAAAAGCAGGTTTGAAACAATTATGACGAAGAGAATGGAAAATTTTGCGTTTTACGGGATACAGATTCTCTTAGGATGTTCTTCCTATCTAATTGGGGCATTATATTTTAGTCGTATCCTGGATGTTTATTTAGAAACATCTTCTGGAATAAATATTGATGGAATAGTGACGACCTTATTTAATTCACAGATTAATTTAGATCCTATTCCCTTAACCGTTTCAACAGCTATTGCTTCACTTTTAGGGGTAGGACTCATTTATTTAAGTTATTATTTAATCAAAGAATCAATTATTGGCCTTCGAATCTTAGAAAAAAACCAAATAATGGGAAATAAGTCTAAACAGATCAATTCAACAAATGATGAGAATTTTCTGCCAACAAAAGACAAGGAATCTTCTTCTTAAATGCTCCAATATTGCTTCTTCATTGATAAATTAGAAATTGTACTGAATATTGTATTGTCACATTTAATAGAGATTATTAGAGGATTTTAGTCCTTTTTTTGGAGGTCAAAAATCCTTTAAGATTGAAATTGCATAATAATGCTAGAAGTATTAATATACCCTATTTTCGCATTGAATTGATAAGGGATTCCAATTTTGGTAAATTTGCTTCCCGCTTATACAAGGGGTCCTTGTTAGTTTGATAAATTGGTAAATAATCTTCGAAACAAGGCTTAGAATGCTTAAAGAAGACACCTAAAGGCAATTTTCCTTTTTCAGTAGCACGTTTGAACGCTTCTATCTTATTTGTTGAATCATGAGTATCCTCTAAATAGTATGAATTTTCTTTAAACCATTTCCAAGTATTGACTTTATTGAAAGAAACACAGGGTTGTAAAATATCAACAAAAGAATATCCTTTATTTTTAATAGCCATTTTTATTATTTCTTTGGCTTTTTCTTGATCGGTTATGGACACCCGTGCTACAAAAGAAGCATCTAATGCAATTGCTAGTGCAATAGGATTAAAAGGTTCATTTGTTACTCCTTGAACTTGAACTGGTGTTATGAACCCGAATTGGCTTGTGGGAGAGGCTTGTCCTTTAGTTAAGCCATATACCATATTATTATGGGCTAGATGGGTAATATTTGGATTTCGAAGAATATTATGAATGAAGTGGTTACCACCTTCACCAAATGAACAGCCATCACCGCTTTCTACAATAACAGTAAGGTCTGGATTAGCAGCTTTAATAGCCATAGCTGATGCTATTGCTCTACCATGTAAACCATTAAAGATGTTTGTTTTAAGATAATGAGGCGTTTTAGCAGCTTGACCTATACCTGAGACCATAACTAATTCTTCAGGTTTAATATTTAAATCTACTAATGCTTGTTTCACTATTTTTAGAATGCTAAAGTTACCACAACCTGGGCACCATGCTATATCTGTTTCTGGGGGCATATCAAAAATACTGACGTTCATCATCTCAACTCCTTTAT